>JBIIIL010000338.1:0-3208 GCA_044234825.1 Phycisphaerales bacterium | reverse complement strand
ACCGAAGCCGAGGTTGGCGTTCAGGCCCTCCCGCAGCGCGTCGCCGTCGAGGCAGGCGGCCGCATGGCCCCGCGCACGAAGCTGATGCACCGCCGCCGATGCCAACGTGCTCTTGCCCGCGCCCGACATGCCCGTCAGCCATGCGGTGACGGGAAGCGCCGGCATCGTCGAGCCCATGGGCACGATGCTATCGCGATGCCCATCGGCGGAGAACTAGCATCCGCGCGTGCCGACCCCCGCCACACACCCGGATGCGCGACCCGTGACCATCGCCGCGACCGGCGGGCTCGGCAACCAGCTCTTCCAGCTTGCGGCCGCGATGGTGCTGGCCAACGGCACCCAGCGCGGCATCCGCATCTGCTGCCGAATGTACGACCGGCCGCTGGCGCGGCGACTGTTCGTCGCCGCCCGTGCGGCGATCCGCCGCACGCTCACCGACCGCGATGGCCGCTTCCGGATCAAGGCCATGGAACGCCGGCCACTCATTCTGGACGTGCAACGCTTCGCGCCGGAGACCGACCGTGCCGGCGACGCACGGATGGGCTTCAGCCGACGCAGCCTCAAGCGGGCCTTTCGCGACCCAGCGCGTGGCATCCCGGGCACGACCATCCTGCGGGAGGCCGAGGACGTGCTTGCCGCCGTCGATGGGCGGCAGCCGATCCCGCACGGGTCGACCCCGCTGATCGCCGGGCACATGCAGGACGATCGGCTGGTGGCGCCGATGATCGCCGACCTTCATGCACGCCTGCAACTTCCGCAGGACTCACCGTACCTGTCGCGCTGGCTGCCGATGGTGGACGACAGGACGGTCGGCGTCCATGTCCGGCGCGGCGACTACCTGAAGCCGGCATTCCGCGGCATGCTGCCGGTGCTGCCTGCCTCCTGGTTCGAGTCCGCCGCGCAGATCGTCCGACAGCGTCACGGCGACGTGCGGTTCCTGGTGGTGACCGACGATCCCGCCTGGGCGCGCGATCGGCTGCGGCTGCCGGGCCCGACCGAGGTGGCCTCGCTCGACCACCCGTCGTCGCCGCTGGACGATCTCGTACTCCTCAGCCGGTGCGCCCACCACGTGGTCTCCAACAGCACCTTCGGATGGTGGGGCGCAAGACTGTCAACCGCCGGCGGCTCCGTGATCGTCCCCACGCGCTGGTCATTCAGGCCCCCGACCCCGCCCAACCTGCTGCCCGCATCGTGGCACGCGCTCGACAACCCAGAGGACGACCGTTGAACGCCGCCCCCTGCCCCATCTTCGTCATTAACCTCGACCGCTCGGTGGCGCGCCTCGAGAACGCCACCCGCCAGCTGCACGGGGCCGGCCTGGAGTTCGAACGGGTCCCGGCGATCGACGGCCGCATGCTGCCGGAGGCCGAGCTGTCGCGCTTGTGCCCGGACAATTCGCGGCACTTCTTCGCGCCCCTCAAGCCAGGAGAGGTCGGCTGCTGGCTCAGCCACGCCCGCGCGCTGCGCACCATGGTCGACCGTGGGCTCCCCCACTGCGTGGTCTTCGAGGACGACTTCGAGCTGCGTCCGGGGTTCGCCCGCTGCCTCCGGGAACTGCTGGCGCTCGGCGACCGGCTCCCCGATGCCGTGAAGATGTTCGGCGCCCGCGGCCGCGGCGAGGTGCTCGCGGCGCTCCCGGGCGGGGAACTCATGGTGCGCTCGAACAGCCCGCCCATCTGCTCCACCTGCACCCTCTGGACCGAGCGGGGCGCGCGCAAGCTGCTCGGGGCGGCAACGCAGCTGCGGCGTCCCATCGACGTCGACATCAAGCACTGGTGGGAGCTTGGACTCGAGGTCGCGTGGGTCTCGCCGCCGGTCGTCGTCGACAGCCAGGAGCACATGCGGTCCTCGACGATTGGCGAGCGGCGGGTGACCGGTGTCGGCAGCCGCGTGGCACAGCTCCGTTATCGGTGGACCTACGCGGTCGAGCGACACGTGCACTGCATGCGCGCAGGCGGGCTCGCCCGCTGGCTCAGGTCGCTTCAGCGGGTGCCGCCTGCTGCGCGTCGAACGCCATGATCCGCGCGTAGTCGGCCCGTGCCGCGGGGTCGGACCATGGATAGGCCGAGGACCGGAGCGTCGCACGCACCGCGACGTCGCGCACCACCCGGCGGGAGAGCGCATCGAACCACGCGGATGGCTTGATGGCCACCGCGACGGACGCGCGCACGTTCCTCTCCGCACGCCGGGAGCGATCCTGCCAGGAGAAGCGCCTGGCCTTCCAGCTTCGTCGCCCCCGGCGCGTGGCCGCGGCAAACGAGCGCCATGCCTCGATCACGGCATCCGCACGGTGGTCATCGGCACCTGCCTGCCTCGCAAGCGCCCGAACCCGGGACGACATCTCCGCGAAGCGGGGCCATTCGGCGATGTCTTCGAGGGCACGGAACGTCCCGAGGTACCAGCCGTAGTCCGTGATCTCCCGACGCCTGCAGACCTGGAGGCGGTGCACCATCCGGCAGTGCCCGAACAGCGAGGGCAGCGCGTTGCGCAGTTGCTCGCCGACGAGGGCCTCGTCGTCCGAGAGGTCGCCGAGGATGGCCGCGACCCGCTGGGCCGTCTCCGTCCGCATGCACCCGTAGAAAACCTGGGGCTCGAGCCTCAGGAAGCAGGCGAAGCGCTCCGAGGGGGCGTCCGCATCGGGGAGGTCCAGGTGCCGCTCCACGGCCCCGTCGGCGGCCGCACGGGCCCCCTGGGGATCGTCGGGCACGAAATAGACGATGGTGCCGCAGGCGGTGGAGACGGACGGATCGGCCAGGATGACGCGGCTGCACTCCAGCAGGCCCTCGTGCACCACGTAGTCGTCGTCCGCCGCGAGGCAGCACGTCGGGGCGGTGGCGCGTGCCATGCCTTCGGCGATGCGGCGGTAGATCGGCGCGTCGGGAAGGTGGTGGTACTCGGCATTCGGCGGCAACGCCGCCACCTCCAGCCGCTGCGGCGACCCATCCATCACGATGACCTGGCCCGGGTAGCGAGCGTGGTACGCAAAGAGGCGGCGCAGCCGGTGCGGTCGGCCACGGGAGAACACGACGATCGACGGCGCCTGCCCTTCCATCCTTCGCGCGAGTATAGGACCATGCGTCGGGGCAACCCGTATCCTGCGCCGACCCGAGAAGAAGGATGCACATGAAAGCCGTGATCCTGGCCGGCGGAATGGGAACGCGCATCAGCGAGGAGAGCGCATCGAGGCCGAAGCCGATGATCGAGGTCG
>JBIIIL010000053.1:0-12303 GCA_044234825.1 Phycisphaerales bacterium | reverse complement strand
GACTCCTCCTGCGACGCCGCCTGCCACACCACCGACGACTCCTCCTGCGACGCCGCCTGCCACACCACCGACGACTCCTCCTGCGACGCCGCCTGTCCTTGTCAGCATCCCCACCAGCGAGCTGTCGGCGATCACGGACGCGACCCGCTCCAAGGCGCTGCAGGCGCTTGCCGCGGTCGGAGGCGCACGTCGCACGGCTGACTGGTCCGGCACGCTGTCGTACCGCGCACAGGAGTGGGCCGCCATCTTCGATCGTGCGCGCGACTCGGCCGCCCTTCGGCAGCAGCTCATGGCTCTTGCCAACGGCGCCAAGGCGAATGTGCTGAATGCGGACCCCGCGCTCTACCGGCGTCCGATGACGATCGCGCAGATTCACCCGTCCCAGCTCACCTCGCGTGCGGCCGCGGCAGGCCCAAACCGCGAGGTCTTCGCGCTGGCGATGGCCGATTGCGGCCAGTCGGAGTTCGTGCGGCGTCAAGGCATGGAGCTGGCGATTGCGGCGGTCTACCTGCAGGACCAGGAGTGCCTGAACAAGTGCATCGACATCCTGACGGCATGCAAGGATCGATTCCCGCTCCAGCGCGCGGGATGGACGGCGTATGAGCCGACATCCGTGATTCCGCAGGGTGGCGATGGCGTGTGGCTGGCCACGAGCTGGGGAATCTCGGGCATCGTGGACATGCTCTCGCTGCTGGGCGACCGTGTCCCGTCGAGCCTGCGGGCTGACCTGAACGTGCTCCTGCGCAGGGAAGTCGAGCTCATTGCGCGTGACTGGGCTGACCAGCGCCCGTGGTACGTGAAGGGCCGTGCCGTGCAGTCCAACCAGTGGATCGAGCCTTGCGTCGGATTGATCAAGGCCACGCTCTTCCTGGGCGACCGGGACCTGCTCCCGGCGTACAACCTCGGGGTCGAGAGCCTCGCGGCGTCGCTGGCCATGCAGGGCTCCGACGGCGCATTCATGGAGGGTGTCAGCTACGCATCCATGACGGTGGGCATGCTCTTCGAGGCGCTCGATGACCTGCGCCTCAACAACGACATGCGCTGCCACGCGATGCCGTTCGTCGGGAACTGCTGGAGCTGGTTCGTGCACATGCACATGCCGGGACGGCAGTACGTCAACACGTACGACTCCCGCATGTCGGCGATTCCCGCGTGGGCCATCTCCACACCACTGGGCAGCATCGTGCAGGCTGCGCTTGGATCAGGCGATGCCCGTGCGATTCCAGTGCTCAGGACCCTGTTCCCCGCAGGTAACGCGAGCGTGGCAGGCATCCGCTACGAGGCGGCGCTCGCTGCACTCGGCAGCGGGGCGCCCCAGTACCTCCCGACATCCTCGCACTTCCAGTCGCAGCAGCAGGTCACGTGGCGATCGGCGTGGGAGGCGCCGTCACAGCCGCAATCGGCCTTCGCCCTCTTCGTGCGTGGCGGCAGCCGCCTCGACAGCCACAGCCACCGGGATCAGGGCCAGGTCAGCGTCTACATGGGTGACCGGATCGTGCTGATGGACTGCGGTACGCCCGACTACAGCCAGACCGATCTCGAGACCAAGTACGCGCGAGCTGCCGGTCACGGCATCATGCAGATTGGCGAGCGTCTGCCCCGCAACATGGCCGTCGATGCACCCATCACGGTGGAGCGGCTTGACGAGTCCGGCGGCAAGCTGAGGGTCGACACGACGGCGGCCTACCAAGGCGTGCGCTTGTGCCAGCGGGACGTGGAGTGGCAGGCATCGGGCCGCGTGGTCATGCAGGACCGCGTGGAGCTCGAGCAGTCGGTGCCTGCCGGCACGGAGTTCTACCGGCTGCACACGGGGGCCACGTCGCCGGTCACCATCACCCAAGCGAGCAATGGCTGGACCGCCAGCTGGCCCGGTGTCGTCATGAGCATCTCCGCAGACGCCCCGATCGTGGTCGAGCAGGTGGCTTGGCCCGATGCGGTCCGCGAGCCCTTCATGCACCAGGCGCTGGTCATCCGCAGCGCGGACGCGCGCTCGACCATCCAGGTTCGCACGCAGGTGGATGCGGACCGCTCGGTCGCGGGCGGGCAGTGAGGCCTGCTCGAGCGCCGCCCCCGGGCTGCGTTCCTTGCGGCGATCGCCTCTGCGCAACCGTATCGTACGGGCGTCAGGACCGCACTCGATGACGGAGATCGCATTCCTTGTTGCCCTTGCCGCGGCCTGCGTCGTGTGCGCGTTCCGGCCGCCGCTGGCGTTCGCGCTGGTGGTCCTGCTGTTTCCCATCGAGCAGGTGGTGCAGGCGCATGCGCCCCGCCTGATTTCGTCCGCGCTTGGCATCCAGTCGGTCAACTACGCGATCGGCCTCACCGCGCTGTGTGCGGCCCTGAAGGTGACCCTGACCCGGCCAGGCGGTGCGTCCCGGTGGATGAACGCCGCCACCGTCAGCGCGCTCGTGATGCTGGCGTGGGCTGCGATCACGCTGCTCTGGTCGCCTGGCCGCACTGATGGGCTGCAGATGGTCGCGGGGAACTGGCCCTACCTGGTCCTGCTGGTGGTGCTCGCGCCGGTCCTGCTCACGGACGTGGAGGATCTGCGCACGTCGGTGCAGGCGCTTCTTGTGCTCGGCATGATCCTCTGCGCGGCGGTGGTGCTGAGCCCGGAGTTCACGAGCAAGTACGGCCGTCTCGGCTTCTCGATCGCCAGCGGCGTGCGCAGCAATCCTCTCGCGATTGGCGAGCTTGGTGGCGTCGTGCTGCTCGTTGCGGCCACCATCCGCGGGACGACCCTCCTGGGCGTGCCGCTGCTGCCGCTGCGGGTGGCCGCCGCGCTGCTGGGGGTTCTCGTCGCGATCAAGTCCGGATCGCGGGGTCAGCTCCTCTTTGCGGTGATGGTCTCGATCCTCTTCGTGCCGGTGGCCACGCCCGTCCGCAATGTGGGCGCCTTCATCTCAAGCGCCATCATCATCGCGATCACGCTGTTCGTGGTTGATTTCGTGATCTCGAACCAGCTTCAGAGCTACGAGGCGCAGCGCTTCTCGGGAGAGTCCGTCCTGTACGGCGACAGCAGCGCGTTTGGCCGGGTCCGCAATGTCACCGCGATGGCTGGGGAGTGGATTCGCAACCCCGTCGCGATCGTCGTCGGGCTGGGCTACAGCGCATTCTCGCAGTTGCCGGCTGCGGCAGGCCAGCCCTATTCGCATGTCATCTTCGCAGATGCGGTCTTCGAGCTTGGGCTGCCCGGCCTGGCATGCCTGGCGATCGGGCTTGCGGTGAGCGCGTCGAGCGCTGTGCGGCTGTGGAGGGCGCATGCGGAGGATCGCACGCTGAGGGCGTCAGTGGCAGTGCTCGTCGGCCTGCTCGCGTACCAGATCCTGCTCGTCAACAAGCAGGGTGCGATCTGGGGAGTGCCGATGTTCTTCACCTTCGAGGCCGTGGTGGCGAGGCTCTGGCTTCGCGAGCGGGATGCGATGCAGTTGGCGCAGGAGGATCAGCCGGACGAGGATGCTGAGTCGGATGACGCCTACGCCGTCACATCCTGAGCGCTGCGGCCGGATCCGGCGCTGGCCGGTCGCCGCAATGTGGGTTGCGGTGGCGTGCATGCTTGGCCTCGAGATCGCGTGGGGACCCGTCGGCGGGCTCTGCATGGCCAACGACGACATCAAGTTCGTTCGGCATCCGGCGCGCGATCTGCCGCCCCTTGACGCGATAGCGCAGGCCTGGCGCACCGAGCCGAGCTTTCGGCCGCTCGAAGTGATCATGGCGCACCTGTCGGACCCGGTGTCGCTCGAGTGCCCGTGGGTCGTGCCCGTGCAGGCCGCTGGCCTCCTGGCCTTGGCGGCAGGCACGGTGGCACTCGCGCGCCTTTCGATGCCTGGCTTGCCGCTGATGTGGCCTGCGGCGCTCGCCCTGGTGCTCCTGTCTCCGGCCACCACCGCAGCGGTGTGGCAGATGGACGCATGCTCGCAGACGTGGAGCGCCGCGCTCGGGGCTTGGAGCGTCTGGCTCGCGTGGCGCTGGATTGCGT
The DNA here is from genome assembly GCA_044234825.1 of Phycisphaerales bacterium. Lineage (GTDB taxonomy): Bacteria > Planctomycetota > Phycisphaerae > Phycisphaerales > SM1A02 > ZLKRG44. Next base: position 8,324 of record JBIIIL010000053.1, on the reverse strand, counting down.
CATCGGACGGTGACCGTGCGCCCTGGTGGACGCTGCTCGCCCTGTCCGCGGCTGTGCTCGCCGGCCTGACGATCAAGGAGAACTTCTACGGGTGGGCGCTCGGGATCGCCGCGGCCTGCACGGTGGCGATCGCGGTCGCGTGGTTCCGCCGCGGGGCGGTCAGCATCCGCGCAGCTTGGGTGCTTGCGCCTGCAGCCCTGCTCCCGCTCGCGCATGTGCTCTGCAGATGGCGCTGGAGCGCGCTCCCTGGGCTGCTGGGCGGCTCCGGCGAGGAGTCCCGCTACCAGGCGGAGTTCGGGACGAACCTGCTCGTCAACGCTGCGGTATCCGTGGCTGGCGCCCTTGGCACGGGTCCGTTCCATCTCGTGCTGGACGTCGAGGCAAGCGTGCCGATCCGGGCGCTGACGGTCGTGGCCACGGGCGCCCTGGCTGCAGTGACACTTCTTGGTGTTGGCGCCGCGTTCATCGATGGCTCGGCGGCGCGGGGTGTGCGGTGGCCGGCGCTCGCGTTTGCGGCATCCGCGAGCGCGCTGAGCCTCGTGGCCACGATCCCGATGCCTGCGGTCTCGGAGCTCTATGGGCTTGGGGCGAACGTCGGATGCGCGCTCCTCGTGCTCGCCGCCGCGTCGGTCCTGTGGCGCGCAGGCGACGGCTCGCCGAGGCCGATCGCGAGAGGGGTGTTGGCGCTCGCGTTTGCGATCGTGGCCCTGGTGGGCACCTACGGCCTCGTCAGCCGCGCCATGCACTTCCGGGTGCTGTGGACCGCCGTGCGGACCATGAACGACGCGATCATCTCGTTCCAGCCGACGCTTCCGGCCACTAGTGCGCACCAGGGCGAAGCGGCGGGGACCGTGCATCTTCCGACGTCATGCCTCGTCGGCGGCACGCACAGCCAGTACGTCATGCCGCCGATGCAGGCCATCGACACGAACATGACGGAGGCATGGCTTGCGCGCCGCGACCCCACACGCCGCATCGTGTTCTCCATCAGCACCTCGCCGCGCGTGCCGCGCGCGAGCGAGATCGTCATCGACTGCGCGACGATGCCGCAGCACGGCCACTGGTGACGCGATTCACCGGGTGGGAGGCGGCGTTGGCGCATCGACCCCGAGCGGCACGAACCGGCGGCGCCTGATGCGCTCGTTGCCGAGCTGGCCGCACGCCGCCATGGCGGCGCGTCCCTTCGTGCCGCGGCGCTTGGTGAACTGGCCGTTGGCGATGCAGCGGGACAGGAATGCGGAGGTCTCGTCCTCGGTGGGGGCGCGCCACGGCGACTCGCGGCGGGGGTTGTAGGGGATGATGTTCAGGGAGCAGCGGATGCCGCGCAGCCATGCGCACACCTCGTCGGCATGCTCGGGCGCATCATTGACGGCTGGAATGAGCACGTACTCCACGCAGATCGCCGCGCTGCGCCGCATCGGGAACGCCACCAGCGCCTCGCGCAGGGCGGCCATCGGCGCGGATCGGTTGATCGGCATGATCGACGACCTGATGCAGTCATTGGGTGCGTTGAGGCTGACCGCGAGATTGAGCTTCCGGAAGCCGTGTCGGCTGATGAACTCGCCGAGCCTGCGGATGCCGTCAAGCCGGCCGACCGTGGAGATGGTGATGTTCTGCGCGGGAACGGCAGGTCCGTCGTGGTCGCACAGCACCTCGACCGCGCCGAGCACCGCATCGAGGTTGTCCATGGGTTCGCCCATGCCCATGAAGACGATGTTCTTGACGGGCATGCCGAGGCGCCCCGACTCCGGGCACACCACCATGTGCCGCGCCACATGCAGCTGCTGCACGATCTCGCGGACGGAGAGATGTCGCATCAGCCCCATCTGGGCCGTCTCGCAGAAGGCGCATCCCATGGCGCAGCCGACCTGGCTCGACACGCACAGCGTGCGCGTGATGCAGCCGTCACGGTGGGGCATCGGGATCAGCACGGACTCCGTCTCGAGGCCACCCTCGACGGGAAGCGTGAACTTGACGGTCATGCCGTCGACCACGGTCCTCGAAGGCGCCGGCGGCGCGATCCACGTCAGCGGCGCGGGTGGCGTGACGCCAGACCTGTGCAGCGACCGGTACGCGAGCCGGGCATCGTGCGGCTGGACCTTCCAGCAGCGGTTCGCGGCACGGGCGTATGCGTGCGCGGTCGCGGCGAGCGGGTCCGGAGCGGACCCTTGATCCGCGTCACGTGGCGCAATCCCGTACATCGGGCTCGGCATTTGCCCATCGTAGTCAGGCACCTATGCTTCCTGCCCCATGCACCTCAAGCGCGACGGACACGAGCACGGACCTCCTATCGTCCCGGTCACCTTCCGCCTCGAGGACCCGCAGGGCCTCACGGGCACCGACAAGGCGGAATGGAATCTCATGGGCGGCGTCGGGGAGTCCATCCTCGAGGTGGCGCTCGACCACGGCATCAACATCGAGCATGCCTGTGGAGGCGTGGTCGCCTGCTCGACCTGCCACGTCTACGTCGAGCAGGGCATGCAGCACCTGAAGCCGTCCGACGAGGCCGAGGATGACCGCGTCGAGGAGGCGCCGGGCCTCAAGCGCACGAGCCGGCTCTCGTGCCAGTGCGACATCACCGGACCGGGTCCGATCGTGGTGCGCGTGCCGAGCTGGAACCGCAACGCCGTGAAGGAGATCCCGCACTGATCGTGCGGAGGTTCGCATGCACTGGCTCGATGTGCAGCAGATCGCGGAGGCGCTTGAGGACGCGCACCCGGATGCGGACCCGGTGAAGGTCTCGTTCCCGGCGCTGCGATCGATGGTGGTGGCGCTTCCCGGGTTTGCCGAACGGCCTGGGCATCCATCGAACGAGCGCATCCTCGAGGCGATCCAGGCGGCGTGGATCGACGAGCGATCGTGAGCTGGGGGCCTCGGCCGCGCACACGCCGCGGCGCGTGACGGGGCGGCCGGTGCGGGTGCGCCGATGGGCAGTTCCGCACCGGCTGCAGCGCGTTACGCTCACCCCATGCGCTACTACGCGGCGGCGATACAGACCTCATTTCCGTGCCCGAAGACGCGCGCGGAGATCGGTTCTCGCGTGGACCGCATGCTGGCGATGGCTGAGGGCGCAATCGCGGCCTACCAGCCGTTCCACGACATCAGGCTGATCGCCTTCCCCGAGTTCGCGCATGCAGTGCCGATCTACCTCACGGTACCTGAGCTGCTCAAGCACCTGGCGGTCGAGCTGCCGAACGAGCATGTCGACCGGTACGTCGCCTTCTGCCGCAAGCATGGGTGCTTCATCCAGACTGGGACCTTCATCGAGCGCGATCCTGCGCACCGCGACGTGGCCTTCAACACCACGCTGCTGATTGGGCCGGATGGCGTGCTGAGCCGCTACCGGAAGGTGAACACATGGATTCCCTGGGAAGTTCACGCGAGCCCGCACGATGTGGGCGCGACCCCGGCCGAGTGCTTCCCGGTGGCGCGTACCGAGATCGGCGTGATCGGCTGCGCGATCTGCTACGACTGGCTCTTTCCCGAGGCGATCCGGCAGCTCGCCTTCAGCGGGTGCGAGGTCGCGGTCCGCGTGAGCGCCTACATGGATCCGTGGGGCGCAACGCCTCCGATGGACTGGTGGACGCTCTTCAACCGGGCGCGTGCGGCGGAAAACACGCTGTATGTGGTCGCGGCGAACCAAGGCGCGACGCTCGAGCAGTATCCAGCCTTCAGCTGGCCAGGCGGCTCGATGGTGGTGGACTTCGACGGGCGCATCCTGGCGCAAGCCGACCCCGGGCCAGGCGAAAAGATCGTCGTCGGGCCAATCGACATCGGCGCGCTGCGTGCGGAGCGCGCGCGTCGGCGCGGCCACGACATGCGGGCGCACCTGCGCACGGAGGCGTATGACTACATGTCCCGTCCGGTGATGCCGCGGGCGGAGGGGCACCCGATCACGATCGATTCGCACACGCCACGGATCGATGCGGGCCGCCGTGCAGCGAGGGGAGACCATTGACCGCGGGTGTCGCGCAGCGGTGCGCCATGGCGATCGCGGCATTCATGGTCTGCGCAATGCAGGTCGCGTGCGACCGATCCGGCGGCACGGGCGCACGCCATCCCTCGGCGCAGCCTGGCGACCTTGTGGCTGCGCTCAACCAAGGCGCCGCGCAGATGGGGCAGTTCGACTTCACAGCCGCGGAGGCCACCTTCGCGGCGGCGATTGCGCAGCACCCGAACAGCCGCGACGCGAAGCTCGACCTCGCCATCTCCATCCTGAACCAGAGCAGCGATGGTGCGCAGGAGCGGGCGCTGGCGCTGCTGCGCGAGCTCCTGTCGCAGGACCCGGGCGACTCCCGCGCCGACTACTGCTCGGGGCTTGCGCAGCTCTACCTGGGGCGACCGAGCGATGCGCTGGCGCACTTCCGCCGCGCGGCAGAGGCCAACCCAAGCGATGCGCACGCCGCGTACTACACCGCGCAGTGCCTCGAGCAGGTGGGCAAGGAGTCGGAGGCAGTGCCCTGGTACGAGCGCGCTGCGCAGCTTGAGCCGCTCCTGCGGAGCGCCCAGCTCGGTCTGCAGCGGCTGCGACTTCGGGCGGGGGATGAGGCGGGTGCCGCCGAGGCGCTTGCGCGCTTCGAGTCCCTTGCGCAGTCGCCGCGCTCGTCGCTTGCGGAGTTCAAGTACACGCGCATGGGTGCGCTTGGCGAGGTCGTGCTGCCGGAGACCGGTCTGCCCGCCGCAGTGCCGCAAGGACCTGCATTCGGCGCTCTGGCGCTGATGCCGCTCGCGGGGCTCGATCAGGTCAACGAGCGGCACGTGCTGGTGGGGCGCGTGGACCTCAACGGCGATGGCCTGCAGGACCTGATCCTGGACATCACCGGCCAGCCCTACGACCATGGGTTGGATGATCACGGCGAGGCCGATGCCGCACGGAAGCCTCCCCAGTCCCGCATCATGCTGGGATGCTCGCCGATGCCGTGCTGGTCGCTTGCCGCCGGCCATCCGCTTGAGCCAGTCGATCTCGTGGGTGCGATGTGGGGCGACATCGATAACGACACGCGTGTCGATGCAGTGCTGCTGCGCAAGGCCGAATCGAAGACCGACCTGCCGGAGGGGGAATCCGATGAGGCGCAAGGCCCGACAGAGAACATGCGGTCCGATCTCGTGCTGATGCGCCAGCAGGCCGACGGCACGTGGAGCGAGACGGTGCAGGAGTCTGGTGGCATCGGCGACGGGTGGGGCGCGCTCAAGCTGCTCGCGGACCTTGACCATGACGGCGATCTCGACATCGTGGTGGCGCAGGAGGGCGGCCTTGCCATCCTGTACAACCGTCTTGACGGAACACTCGAGCGTCACGAACTGCCGGTCCGCCAGCCGGATGGGGGCACAGGCACATCCACCCGGCCGGCCATTGCAGTGGCCGCACTCGACGTCGATCAGGATGGCGACACCGACCTCGTGTGCACAACGGGAGTGTTCGCGAAGGGGCGCACTGCGGTCCTGCTCAACGACCAGCTCTGGCAGTGGCGCGCGGATCCCCGTTGCGAGGTCCTCAATCAGCTGCATGCGACATCGATCGTGGGATTCCTGCGGCCCGGGGATGGTGCGCCCTGCATCGCGGCGCTCGCCTGGCAGCCGAGGTTCGGCCCCAGGCCTGCTGAGGACCTGGAGGTGTGGGACTTCGGGCCGCTCGCATCAGGTGGCGCGCCGCAGCGCATCGGTATCACTCCGATCGGCATGGCAGAGTCGCTCGCCGTCGTGGACATCGTCGGATCGGGCCAGCCCAGCATCGTCGTGACGGGAGTGCCCGACCGGAGTGCGATCTCCGAGATGGTGCGCGGACGCGAGACCTTCGTGATGGTGCACGATGCGCTTGGCAGCACGGTGGACTGGATCAGCATGGGCGCCAAGACCGGCTACAGCAGCGAGGTGCCGATCATCGTCGATGGGCTTGGTGTGGCGGTCGTGAAGAGCCGTGAGGTCTCTGGAGACGCCATGCAGTGGCTGCCGCCAGGACCAGGTCGCCTGCCGCTGGCGACCGTGTCCTTCCGCGGCCGCACCGACCCTGCGCAGCAGATGCGCACGAACGCGAGCGGCATTGGCACGCGCGCGGATGTCCGTGTCGGCGGTGAGTGGCTTGGCGTGCGCCAGTTGCCTTGGTCTGCCGGCGCGCTCGGGGGCGGCCAGTCGCTCGAGCCGGTGGTGGTGGGGTTCGGTGGCGCCGCCCGCGCCGACTTCATGCGCATCGACTGGCCTGACCGCGTCACGCAGACGGAGTCTCCCGTCGATGCCGGGTCCCGGGTCGTCACGGAGACCCAGCGCCAGATCTCGAGCTGCCCTGTGATTTTCGCGTGGGACGGATCGCGGCAACGGTTCATCACCGACTGCCTTGGCGTCGGCGGCATCGGGTACCTGGCTGGCATCGATCGTGACGGTTCAGGCAGGCTCTCGGGAGTGCACGGCCCGCCCCGTCCGCGCGAGAGCGTGTTGCTCGGATCAGGCGACGTGATCGCGCCACGCACCGATGCACGCGGCCGCGCGGTGTACGAGCTCCTCCTCGGCGAGCCGATGGAGGAGGCGTGCTACCTCGATGCAGCGCGACTGGTGGAGTGGACGCTCCCTGCGGGATGGTCGATGACGCTCGATGAACGCATGGGGATCAGCGGACCTCAGCCCACCGGCGAGCCGCGGCTCTACCGCACAGATCGCCTCATGCGCCCTGTGCGCGCCGACTGCGTGCCAACGCCGCCGGACGCGGATCTCGCGGCGGATCGATCCCGCACGCCGCGTGGTGCGCTGCGCACGGCGCGTGCGGTCACGGCTGACGTCACGGCCGCGGACCGTCGTGCCGCCGATCCCGGGCCAGCGGATGCTCGGTTCATCGGGCGGCTCCAGGATGAGCTCGTGCTTGAGCTCGAGTTCCCCCGGCGGATCGACGAGGCCCCCGGCGAGCCGATGCTCATCATGGACGGGTGGGTCGAGTACCCGTACAGCACCACGAACTTCTCCATGTGGCAGGCCAGCGCGTCCGCGCAGGCGCCCACTCTCGAGGCTCGCGATCCCGCGACTGGCGAGTGGGTGACGCTCGTGGCCGAGTACGGCTATCCGGCAGGCATGCCGCGCCAGTGCAGCTTCCCCATTGCGCGCGAGTCACTGCCCGCAGGATGCACCGCGCTTCGGCTGCGCACCACGGTCGAGCTCTACATCGACGCTGTCGCAGTGGCATGGAGCGAGCCGTGCGAGGGCGCTGTGCGCATCGAGCATCCGCTGGTGCACGCGGAAGTGGCCGATGCGGGCTTCGCCGCGCGCATTCCCCAGCCGCAGCGCAGGCCCGAGTATGACTACGGTCGGCGCGCGCCGCTGTGGGACTGCCGGACGCAGCCGGGGCGGTACACGGCATTCGGCGTGGACTGCGCGCCGCTGCTTCGCGAGGCCGATGACGCGTCTGCGATCTTTGCGGCGGGCGAGGAGGTGCGCCTGTCATTCGCGGCAGCGGGCGTCCAGCCGTCAGGCGCTCGCGCAGGGGCGGGAGCGCCCGCGCCCGCTGCGGTGCCGCTTCAGCCGGGCACCAGTCGGGCCTGGGTGCTCGAGGTCGATGGATGGTGCAAGGACATGGATCCGCTCACGCAATCGGGGGCTCGACTCGACCCGCTCCCTTCGCGCGACGGGCGCGGACCCGCAGCCGCGCCGCTCGACCTGATGGCGCGGTTCAATACGCGCATCGAGGGCGGGCGAGACTGAACTATCCTCCGGTCCGGTGTCTACCAGACCAGTCCTGACCCGCCCGCTGAGGCGCCTCCTTGCGGTCATGATGGTGGCGTTCGCGCTGCTTGTCGTGAACTCCGCGTATCTCGGAGGCGTGTCGCTGGCGGCATACTCGACCGGACGGCCGATCGAGAACACCTTCACGATCTGGATGTTCCTTGGGCACCTGGTGCTCGGGATGGCGCTGGCAGTCCCATTCCTCTGGTTTGCCGTGGCGCACCTGCGCCGTGCCGTCAGCCGGCCCAACCGCAGCGCCGTGCGAGCGGGACTCGCGACCGCTTCGGCCGGACTGCTCACGATCGTGACCGGCATCCTGCTGACCCGCATCGAGTTCGCCGGCCGTGTGGTCACCGTGCAGGGACCCGATGCGCGGACCTGGATCCTGTGGATGCACATTGCCGCGCCGGCGGCGATGATCTGGATGTTCCTGCTGCACCGGCTCGCGGGTCCGCCGATCCGCTGGCGCTCGGGCGCCACATGGGGATCGGTTGCGATCGGCGCAGCTGGGCTCATGTTGGGCCTTCACTGGCTCGATCCGCGCGGCGGCGACTCGCGGATGCCCGCTCAGGGCGTCTCCTACTTCGAGCCGTCGCTGGTGAGGACGGCGCATGGGGAGT
>JBIIIL010000270.1:0-3242 GCA_044234825.1 Phycisphaerales bacterium | reverse complement strand
TGCCTCGGCAGAGGCCGGGCCGAGCGTGCCGACGCAGGTCGCCGCCGACGACTCTTGGGCGCGCCCCGGCGTGCCGATCAAGCGATGGCCGATGCCCGAGCCTGCCACGGAACCGACTGGCGTGCCAGGCTACGCCGTGGGCGGCGTCTTCACAGAGCTGTTCGAGGCGCAGCCCGCGAAGCTGGTGCCATTCATCGGCGGCGACGTCTACTACACGCGCGTGCTCGAGCGCGTCTGCGAGAGCCTCGGTCGCTTCGACCCCAAGACTCTCGAGTTTGTGGGCCAGCTTGCGGATGCCTGGCAGATCGATCCCGACGGACTCTGGATCCGCGCGCACATCAATCCTCTCGCGCGCTTCAGCGACGGCAAGCCGGTGACCGCCGAGGACTTCCGCTGGACCTACATGGACTTCATCCAGAACCCGCTCATCGAGGCGGAGCGCTCCCGCAGCACGCAGGACAACCTGAAGGATGTGAAGGTCATCAACGACCAGACGGTCGAATTCGTGTTCAAGGAGCCACTCTTCACGAACATCCTGATCGCGCTCGGCAATGCGGTGCTCCCCAAGCACTACTACTCGCAGTTCGAGCCCTCGCAGATCAACCAGGCCACGGGCATCATGATGGGATCCGGCCAGTTCAAGCTCGAGCGGATGCCCGAGAGCCCCGACGACATGTCCGGCCAGTGGACGCCGGGCCAGGATGTGGTGCTGGTGCGGAACGAGCAGTACTGGGCACGCAAGCCATCGCTCTCGGGCATGCGCTTCCGGTCCATCAAGGATGACCTCGGCCGCCTCGTCGCCTTCAAGAATGGCGAGGGTTCGATGATGCTGCCCACGTCGCCGCAGTTCAATCAGGTGACCAAGGACGAGCCGGACTTCGAGAAGGCCAACTACGCGCTCAAGTGGACGAACATGCGCTGCGGCTACTCGTTCATCGCGTGGCAGTGCGGCCCGCGCGCCGGCAAGAAGCTGACGCCATTCGCGGACAAGCGCGTGCGCACCGCCATGACCATGCTGCTCGACCGCGAGCGCATGATCCGCGACATCTGGGACGGCATCGGCATCGTGTCCAAGGGTCCCGTCAATCCGGAGAGCCGCGGCTCGAACCCGGGCGTGCTGCCGCTGCCCTTCGACCCCGAGAAGGCGAAGGCGCTCCTCGCCGAGGCGGGATGGAAGGACCGCAACGGTGACGGCATCCTCGAGAACGAGGCCGGCGACAAGTTCGAGTTCGAGTACACGTACGCGACCGGCGGAGAGATCGCTGAGCGCATCGCGCGCTTCAACAAGGACAGCTTCGCGCGCGCTGGCATCATCATGAACACGCGGCCCGTGGACTGGAGCCGCTATCAGGAGATCCTGAAGCTGCGCGACTTCGACGCCATCACTCTCGCGTGGGGCTCCAACGCGCCCGAGAGCGATCCCCGGCAGATCTGGCACTCCGAAAGCACCAAGGAGGGCGGCGACAACTTCGTGCAGTGGAGGAATGCCGATGCGGATGCGCTGATCGAGAAGGGCCGCCGCACCATGGACGAGGAGCAGCGGATGATGATCTGGCGCGAGTTCGAGGCGCTCGTCGCGGCCGAGCAGCCCTACACCTTCATCCGCGTGGCGCCGTGGCTGCGCTTCGTGTCGCGCGACTTCGGCAACGTGAACATGTACAAGACCGGGCTCGAGCCGCAGGAGTTCTTCGCGGTGGACAAGGCGTCAGTGGCTGCGCCGGTGCGCTGAGCGCGGTTTCCGAAGGGTCACGTTCCGCCAGAACCCACGATGGGCGCATACCTCGCCAGACGACTCCTCTTCATGGTCCCGACGCTGCTCGGGATCACGCTGCTGGTGTTCATGCTGCTGGCGCTCGCGCCTGGCGGCATCGGCGCGGGCCTGCAGGTGTCGGGCGGCCAGATGAGCGACACCAGCAAGGTCGCGCAGATGCAGGCGTACCTCGAGGACCGCTACGGCCTCAACGATCCAGTGATCGTGCAGTACCTGCGGTGGCTCTCGCGGATCTCGCCGGTCAAGTTCGGCGCGCGCGAGCAGGTCGCGGCGCGCGGCGAGAGGATCCGCCCGCCTCGCGAGCTCGATGAGCCGCTCGTGGTGCAGGGCGTCACCGACAAGGCCAGTGGCGCGCCAGCAGGGCCTGCGGGAGCAGGGTCGGCAAGTACCCAGACGGGTGGCGCTGGTTCTGCGTCGGCCGCGGCGGCTGCTACAGCGGGCGGCGCCGATGCATCGGCGGAGGAAGTGCGCGCGTTCCGGCTCGCGCAGCGCAACTACGAGGGTGCGCGACGCACCTACGTCGGTTCGGTTCGCGCGTTCAAGGATGCGCTGGCGGACTACGCGCGCGCGATCGACCGGCCCGATCTGCTCGACGGCAAGGGCGGGGCAGTGGTCGATCGCTTCAATGGGCTTGCGTTCGATGACCGCGTGCCCCAGTACGCGAAGGTCGCAGAGGCCGCGGCGACGATGCAGCGCGACTACGTCGCCGCCACCGCTGCGCGTGATGCGCTTCAGGGGGCATTCGATGGAAAGCCGTTTCCCGAGAGCGGCATCGGCATCATCGACGGTGTCGTGTGGCTGGACAGCCCGGATCTGGGTGTGGCCTTCTCCAAGAACAGGCCCGTGGCGGACCTGATCCTGACGGCGCTACCGGTGACGCTGCTGCTGAACCTGTGCGCGTTCCCGGTCATCTACCTGGTGGCGATTCCCACCGGCCTGCTCGCGGCAACGCGGCGCGGTTCATGGTTTGACGTCCTCAGCGGCGTGACGTACCTCGCGCTCTACTCGATCCCCACGGTGCTCGCGGGCGTCTTCGCCATCGGGTTCCTCGCGAACAAGGAGTACCTCGGCGCGTTCCCCGTGAGCGGGCTTCATGCGCCCGACGCAGACACGTTCACCTTCCTGCCGATGCGCGATGCCGCGGGCAACTGGCAGATGGGATGGCTCGTCGACATGCTCTGGCACATCGCGCTGCCGGTGCTGTGCCTGGTCTACGGCGGGTTCGCCGTGCTCTCAAAGCAGACGCGCGCGGCGATGCTCGACAACTTCAACGCCGACTACGTGCGCACCGCGAAGGCCAAGGGCGTGCCGCGCAAGGACGTGATCATGCGGCATGTCTTCCGAAACAGCCTGCTGCCGCTGATCACGATGTTCGTGACGATCTTCCCGGCCACGCTTGCCGGCAGCGTCATCATCGAGCGCATCTTCTCGGTGCCGGGGATGGGCAGCCTCATCCTTGAGGCGATCGACC
>JBIIIL010000331.1:0-3264 GCA_044234825.1 Phycisphaerales bacterium | reverse complement strand
CAGGCCTTGCCACGGCCCAGGTCGGTGCTTTACAGCTCAGCCAAGTGGCTGCATTGACGAATACTCAGGTAGCCGCCATCGAGACTGTCGATATTGGTGCGCTGAACACCTTGCAGTTGCAGACTTTGTCTACGGAGCAGTTTGCTTCGATGAGTCTGGAGCAGCTCGCCTCGCTCAGAACGAGTCAGGTGGGGGCGATACTCACTAGCCAGGTCAAGGCATTCAATAACGATCAGCTGGCTGCCATCGCCTCGGCCGGTATTCAGCAGTTGGGCGCATCTCAGCTTCAGGCGCTCAGCCTGTCGCAGGTGGGCAGCCTCGCGCCAGAGTTGGTGGCCCAACTCAGCACCTTGCAGTTCACCGCACTGCAAGCGAACCAGTTCCGCACGTTCAGCACGAGCCAGATTGCAGCGATGACGACTCAGCAATTTGGTGTGCTGACCGAGCTGCAGGCGAAGACGATCCGTCTTGAACAGATCGCTGCCATCGAGACGGATGATGTCCGAGCCTTGACCACCGTCACCCTGGGCAGACTGTCCTCAACGCAGATACAAGCGTTTACGCAGAGTCAGCTCAATGCGCTGAACACCGCCCAATTACTGACCCTTGCACCCACCCAGATCGCAGGGCTGGATGCGACTCAGTTACAAGGACTGGAGACTGGCGCTGTCAGGGCGCTGACGGCTGCGCAGGCAAGGGCTTTGTCGACCGCACAGCTCAGTGCTCTGGGCGGGGAGCAAATAGCTGCGATTAGCCCGACCATCGTTGGCGCGCTGACGACCCAACAGGTGCGTGGTCTGCTGGGCACCCAGGTCGCTGCGCTCACGACCGGGCAAATAGCGGCCATCTCAGCGGCCCAGTTGCGCGCCCTGGATGCAGAGCAGGTATCTGCCGTGGAGCTTGAAGATCTCGCTGTCATGAGCGGGGTTCAGCTGCAGGCACTGACCACGCAGCAGGTGGGCGGCTTGTCCGGGCTACAAATCGCCGCGTTGACCACATCACAGATACCGTCTTTCACGACGCTGCAGCTTCGTTCGCTCTCTGAAAGCCAGCTCGCAAGCCTTGAGCTTGAGGATATTGGCGCACTGACCGCGACCCAGGTTCGTTCGCTGACAACCTCCCAGTTGACGGCGTTGGATATCAACCAGATCGGATCGCTCACGCCAGCACTGATCGGCGCGATGCTGCCCGCGCAGCTGCGTTCTTTGTCCGCGTCGCAAATTGCCGCGCTAACGGAGGCACAGGCGGCTGCGCTGACGGTTACCCAGTTACCCGCCTTGGACCTTGCGCAAATCGTCTCCGTGGAGACTGCAGATCTTGCGGCGATGTCGGCATTGCAATTACGGGCATTCCGAACGGATCAACTCAGTGCCTTGACGATGGAGCAGTTGTCCGCATTGTCCACGGCGCAGATACGCGGGCTGCAGACGCAGCAAATCCGTGCTCTCAGCGCTGCCCAGATCAATCAGTTGAGTAATGAGCAATTTGGTAGTCTCACAGTGGCTCAGCTCGGCGCGCTGACGACGACCCAATTGGTCTCGTTCGCCCCGGAGAGAATGTCTGGCTTCAGCACGGCCCAGATCGCGTCGCTACCGGTTACGGTCTTTGGCAGTTTCGGGATTGAGCAATTGAATGCGCTGAACACCTCGCAGATCGCGAGTCTGAATACCGCGCAGGTCCGGGCATTGAACACCACCGCGCTGAGCCAGTTACAAGCCTCCAGCATCGCCGCTTTGCGTACCGTTCAACTGCAAGCCTTGACGACCAGTCAGATGCTGGCGCTATCGGTTGAGCAAGTGGCATCGCTGGGCACCCAGCAAATCGCAGGTTTGTCGGCGCCGCAATTCCGCATGCTGGGTACCGATCAGATTGTCGCACTGTCTCCCGAGCAGGCCGCCGTGATCAACACGGCCCAGCTCGTATCGCTCAGCACCCGACAACTTTCCGTCATGGAGATAGCCGATTGGGAAGCCTTGTCGACGGCGGGCCTACGCGCACTCAGCACGGCTCAGCTACGCGGCATCACCAATGAGCAAATCACCGCCTTGACAACTGCGCAGGCGCGCGTCCTCAGCACTGGGCAGATCAGGGCGCTGAGCACCTCCCAGCTGTCGGCGATGGAGATGACAGATTTCGATGCCCTTACGACGGTGCAATTGCCAGCCTTGCTGACTCGGCAAGTGAGAGTGCTATCCCAGGAACAGCTAGGTAGCCTGTCCTCCTCGGACATTCGCTCTTTAAGTGTGGATCAGATCAAGGCATTGACCACCGATCAGATGCTTTTGCTCAGTAATGAGCAGATCGCCGGGCTGACCCCTTCGCAGATCAAGGCGCTGAGCGTGGCCCAGGTGGCTTGCTTAGATGCCTCGGATCTGTCGGGGTGGTCGTCGCTTCAGCTACAGGCGCTGAGCACGGCCCAAGTCAGGGCAATCGTTGCGGATCAGTTGGGTGGGATCGATTCGAGCAAGCTGAGGACGCTGTCGCCCAGCGTGATTGCGGCGTTGACCACGACGCAGATAGGTAGTCTGAGCGTAGACCAGATGATCGGGCTGACGACACAGCAACTTGCGTCGCTGTCGACGGCGCAAGTCAGGGTCATCAGTAATGATCAGCTGGTGGCATTCAGTGATCTGCAGCTCCGAGCCTTCACGGCGGTGCAGGTGAGGGGCTTGAGTGTTGACCAGGTCACCGGATTATCTGACCGGGTCGGGGTCATGACGGTCGCACAGACGGTGGCGCTGAGCACCCAACAGATTCAGGCCTTGAATGGCGGTCAGATCGCCTCGATGAGCACCGCTCAATTCAAGGGTTTATCTGTCGCACAGATCAAGGGGCTGACACCGGATCAGATCGCTTCCATGGAAACCCAGGATTTGCGGGCGCTGGCGGCAGCACAAGTCGCCGCGTTCTCCACCCGCCAAATCTCCGCAATCACCGGCGACCAAATGTCCGCACTGACCGCCGCCCAAATGTCCGGCTGGTCCGCCGCGCAGAAAAAAGCCTTTGTATCGCCGATCATTCTTGATCTTGATGGCAGCGGCCTGAGTACGATCAGCGTCGATAACGGGGTCAGTTTTGATATCGATAACGATGGCCAAGTCGAAAAGACTGGCTGGATCGCGCGTAATACCGGGCTGCTGGTCAGAGATTTGAACGAGGACGCGCTGATCAATCATGGTGGCGAGCTGTTCGGCGAGGGCACCGTCCTGAGAAATGGGGCGCGCGCGGCGAACGGTTACATCGCGCTGGCCGAGATGGACTCCA
>JBIIIL010000337.1:0-3269 GCA_044234825.1 Phycisphaerales bacterium | reverse complement strand
GAGTACATCGTCAAGCAGCTCGCCGAGTTCAAGAGCGGCAAGCGGCGCAACGCCATCATGCAGGGCCTGGCCGCCGGGCTGTCCGAAGAGGACATGAAGCACATCGCCGCGTTCTACGCCAGCAAGCCCGCGCCCAAGGGCTTCGCCACCAGCAAAGACACGGTGACGCTGGGCGAGGCCATCTGGCGCGGCGGCATCAAGGCCAAGGGCGTGCCGGCCTGCGCGGCCTGCCACGGCCCGGCGGGCAGCGGCATCCCGGCGCAGTACCCGCGCATCGCCGGCCAGCACGCCGCCTACACCGAGGCCCAGATGAACGCCTTCCGCCTGGGCGAGCGTGGCAACAACCCGCAGATGATGACGATCGCGGGCAAGATGAACGAGCGCGAGATCAAGGCCGTGTCCGACTTCGCCGCCGGCCTGCGCTGACGCGCCGCCGCACCCCCTGCCAGGGTCGGCCTCGCGCCGGCCCTTTGCGTTTCTGCAGCCGTCTTGCGTGGCCGCGGCACCCATAATGCGCCGCATGGCTGTATCCACGTCCGGCGTCGAGGTCCGCTCCGGCTCGCACGCGCTGCGCGAGGCCGTCGAGCTCGTCTCGTCGATGCGCTTCTCGATCTCGCTGCTGTCCGTCATCTGCATCGCCAGCGTCATCGGCACGGTGGTCAAGCAGAACGAGCCGGCGATCAACTACGTCAACCAGTTCGGGCCGTTCTGGGCCGACGTCTTCGGCGCGCTGCAGCTGCAGACGGTGTACAGCGCGCCGTGGTTCCTGCTGATCCTGGCCTTCCTGGTGGCGTCCACCAGCCTGTGCATCGCGCGCAACCTGCCCAAGATCGTCAGCGACTGGTCGCAGTACAAGGAGAGCGTGCGCGAGCAGAGCCTCATGGCCTTCGCGCACAAGGGCCAGGCCGCGGTGGCCGAGGCGCCGGCCGAGGCGGTGGCGCGCGTCAGCGGCCTGCTCGTGGCCCAGGGCTGGCACGCGAAGGTCCAGACGCGCGACCACGGGGTGATGATCGCCGCGCGCAAGGGCCGGCCGAACAAGATCGGCTACCTGGCCGCCCACGGCGCCATCGTGCTGATCTGCATCGGCGGCCTGCTCGACGGCGACATGATGGTGCGCACCACCATGGCCGTGCTGGGCAAGAGCGTGTTCTCCGGCGGCGGCCTGATCCCCGACGTGCCCGAGCAGCACCGGCTCTCGACCAGCAACCCCACCTTCCGCGGCAACCTGTTCGTGCCCGAGGGCATGACCGCCGGCACCGCCGTGCTCACCATGCCCGGCGGCGTGGTGCTGCAGGACCTGCCCTTCGACGTCGAGCTCAAGCGCTTCATCGTCGAGTACTACCCCACCGGCATGCCGCGGCTGTTTGCCAGCGAGATCGTCGTCCACGACCGCGAGACCGGCGAGAAGATCGAGCACCGCGTCGAGGTCAACAAGCCGGCCTATCACCGCGGCATCGCCATCTACCAGAGCAGCTTCGACGACGGCGGCTCCAGCGTCACGTTGCGCGCCCACCCGCTGGGGCCGGGCGAGCCCTTCGAGGTCAAGGGCACCATCGGGGGCTCGACGCAGCTGGTCAGCACGGGCCCCAGCGGCGAGGAGAAGAAGACGCTGGAGTTCGCCACGCTGCGCGTGATCAACGTCGAGAACCTGATGGCCTCGGGCCCCGACGCCGCCGGCGCCGACGTGCGCCGGGTCGACCTCGTGCACTCGCTCGACCAGCGCCTGGGTGCCGGCGACAAGGTCGTCACCAAGCGCGACCTCACCAACATCGGGCCGAGCATCACCTACCGGCTGCGCGATGCCGCCGGCCAGGCCCGCGAGTTCCAGAACTTCATGTCGCCGGTGACGCTGGAAGGGGCCAGCGTGTTCCTGTTCGGCATGCGCGAGACGGCGCAGGACGAGTTCCGCTACCTGCGCGTGCCGGCCGACGACCAGGGCCGCATCGACGGCTGGATGCGCCTGCGCGCCGCGCTCGACGATCCCGCCCAGCGCGAGCGCGCCGCGCGCCGCTACGTGGCGCTGGCGGCGCCGGGCGAGCGCCCCGAGATGGCGGAGCAGTTGCTGGGCACCACGCGCCGCGTGCTGGGCCTGTTCGCCGGCGTCGAGCAGGGCAAGCTGCCGGCCACGCAGGGCCAGCGCGTCAGCGGCGTGCAGTCGCTGGCCGACTTCCTCGAGAGCACGGTGCCCGAGGCCGACCGCCAGCGCGTCAGCGAGGTCATGCTCCGCATCCTGAACGGCGCGCTGTTCGAGCTGACCAACCTGACGCGCGAGCAGGCCGGCCTGAAGCCGCTGGTGCCCGGCGCGGACGCCGAGCGCTTCATGATGCTGGCGGTGACGTCGCTGTCGGACAGCTACTTCTACCCGGCGCCGATGGTCTTCCAGCTCGCCGACTTCAAGCAGGTGCAGGCCAGCGTCTTCCAGGTGGCGCGCGCCCCGGGCAAGACGCTCGTCTACGTGGGCTGCGCGTTGCTGATCATCGGTGTGTTCGTCATGCTCTACGTGCGCGATCGCCGGCTGTGGGTGTGGCTGCAGCCCGACCCGGCCGCACCCGCCGACGCCGGGCGCACCCGCATCACCACCGCCTTGTCGAGCACGCGCCGCACGCTCGACGGCGACCATGAGTTCGAGCGCTTGAAGCAGGCGCTGCTGAAGGAGACTGCCGCATGAACACGACGACGCTCATCCTGGGGCGCAGCGCCAACCCGCTGGCGCGGCGCACGGCGTTCGACTGGATCTTCGCCGCCCTCGTGGTGGCCGGCACGGCGTACGCGTTCCACCGCTACGGCAGCAAGCTCGACGTCTACGAGACCTGGATCCTCGCGCTCACCGCCCCCAGCCTCATCGCGCTGGGCTGGTTCTGGAGCCCGCTGCGCGGCCTGAGCCTGGGCGTGGGTGCCTCGGTGCTGCTCGCCATCGCGCTGTACGCGCGCACGACCGACGACTTCGGCGCCGACCTCGCGGCCGGCGAGAAGGTGTTCCTGCTGAAGTACTTCCTGTCCAGCCAGAGCGCCATCCTGTGGATGAGCCTGCTGTTCTTCCTGAGCACGCTGCTGTACTGGGTCGGCCTGCTGGCGCCGCGTCTGGCCGGGGCGGGGGACGGCACCGCCGGCGGCGACGCGGGCGACAACACCGCGCTCAAGCTCGGCAGCCTGTTCGCCTGGTCGGCCGTGGTGATGGCGCTGATCGGCTCGCTCGTGCGCTGGTACGAGAGCCACCAGATCGGCACCGGCATCGGCCACATCCCGGTGAGCAACCTCTACGAGGTGTT
>JBIIIL010000227.1:0-4170 GCA_044234825.1 Phycisphaerales bacterium | reverse complement strand
GTGGCGTGGTTCGCGCGGGACCGGTCGCTGTGCCTGGCCGTGCCATCGAGCGATCCCGCCGCATTCATCGCGGCGAATCTCAAGCCGGGCGAGGGTGGCGCATCGGCATTCGCGGGGCGCGCGGTCCATGCGCGTGCGCTCGCGCGCCACGTGCTCGTGAGCGAGTCAAGGGCCGCGGTCGACGCGTACGCGCCAGGCGCTGGCGTCATGGCGGCGCTGGCGGCATCCGTGGGGGAGCGCGGCATCGCCGTGGCGCGGGCCGCGGACATGTTCGCGTGGGCAGGCAGCGATGCGCTTGTGGACGCGTTCGCGCAGGCCGCTCAGCGGGCTGGCGATGCGGTCGCCGCGCGCGGCGAGGGCATGCCTGCGATGCCCGTCGACTCGGCGCGCGTGCAGGCCCTCATGCAGGGACTGTCTTCGGGGCTTGTGGCGATCGACTTCGATCCGCTCGGCGTTGGCGTGCGTGCGATCGCGGCGACGAAGCCCGACTCTGCGCTCGCGGCGCTCATGGCCGGCAACGGCGCGGCAGGCGGCGCGCCTGCGCCCTCGCTTGCCGGCCTGCCGAAGGCGAACTTCTATGTGGCGGCTAGCGTGGACATCCGCGCCATGGGCGGCGGCGAGAAGTTCATCGAGCTCGCGCGTGCGGTTGGGGTCGAGGGCGACTTCCTGCCAGAGTGGATCGCGGCGCAGAAGGACTCGATCCGTGCGGTGCGCATCGCCGCGTACCCGTCCCGGCTGGGCATCGTCGCGGGTGGCGTGCTCAACGACTCGGCCTGCATCATCGAGTGCGACGATCCGGCTGCGCTCCGCGATGCCTTGCGCACGGCGCTCATGGGCACCGAGGGCAAGCGCGGCGGCTTGCGCTACATGCCTGGATGGGAGAGCGACCGCAAGGTCAAGGACGAGCTGCTCGCCGACGGCTTCGAGCTGAAGACGGAGCCGCTCGGGCCACGCGAGGCCGGCGACGCCAATGCAGGCGAGCTGGCGATGCGGCAGCTCGGCGCCCAGGCGCTCTTCGGCTCCCGCGGCATGCACGGGTTCATGAAGGTGGTTCCGTCGCGCAAGTCGCTGATCATCACGTTCAGCCAGCGGCCCGATGTGCTCACGCGCGCGCTCGCTGCGGTCGAGGGCGGCGCAAGCCTCGGTGACGATGTCGTCATCAAGGCGATGGATCCGTGGCTCGTTGAGCGTCCTCAGGTGGTGGGATACCTCGCGGTCGGCCAGGTCGTGCGGGCCGCGCGCCAGCTCACGGAGATGTTCGGCGGCGCGGGCGACATGATCCCCGAGATACCCGCGCGCACGGAGCCGATCGGCGGAGCGATGCGCTTCGGCGGCGGCACGATCGAGATGGCGGCCATCGTGCCCACAGGCACGGTCGCCTTCCTCTACGACAACGCGCGCCGGTCTGCGCTCGGTGGTGCGGGCGCTCCGCCGGCGGCACAGCCGACGCCCGCAGAGCCCAAGCCGGTCGAGCCGCAGGTCGCTGCGCCTTCCGCTGGGTCCGCGCCCTGATGCGCGATCTGCGCTGGCGCATCTCGCGGACACGGACGCTCGAGCCGTGCGGCGCGCACGCACCGGCGCTCGGCTGGCCGCTGCTGATGGCCATCGTGAACGTCACGCCGGACTCGTTCAGCGATGGCGGAGCTTTCGACGGTCCGGATGCCGCGGTGCGCCATGCGATGCGCTGCATCGAGGACGGCGCCTCGATCATCGACGTGGGCGGCGAGTCGACGCGGCCCGGCGCACAGTCTGTACCCCCAGATGAGCAGATCCGGCGCACGGTGCCGGTCATCGCGGCACTCGCGCGTGCAGGCACCTCAGCGGCAATCTCGATCGACACGACAAGTGCGGCCGTCGCGTCCGCCGCGCTCGATGCGGGCGCGCACATCGTCAACGACGTGAGCGCCGGGCAGGACGATCCGCACATGCTCGCCACATGCGCCGAGGCGGGGTGCGCTGTCGTGCTGATGCACCGCCTGCGCCGGCCATCGGAGGATTCGTACAGCCACCAGTACGTGAAGGCGCCTGCGTACGGCGACGTCGTGCGCGCAGTGCGCGATGCGCTGGCGCATCGAGTCGAGGCGGCGGTGGCCTCGGGCGTGGCCCGGGAATCGATCGCCATCGACCCTGGCCTTGGATTCGGCAAGGGCGTGGACGACAACTGGACGCTCATTCGGCGGCTCGACGAGATTGCGGCGCTGGGCCTCCCCGTGCTCGTGGGCGCAAGCCGCAAGTCATTTGTGGGCGCGAGGGCCGGCATCGCCGATCCCCTTCAGCGCGACTCCGCATCGGCGCAGGCCGCGGTGGAATGCGCCCAGCGCGGCGCGGCGATCCTGCGTGTGCACAATGTCGCCGTCCACCGTGATGCGCTCGCTGCGCGGCGCGATGCGTAACGCAACACAGCCGCGTGTCAAGGGGCACGATTCCCGCAGTTTCGCGCGGGCGCGACCCGGCGCATGGCGCGCGCTACACTTCCCACCCGCGTGAGCCCATCGTGGTGGCGCACGCGCGAGTGACGCGACCTCACAGCGAGGAGAACCGATGGCCGGCCAGAACACGCTTGAATTCACGGATGCGAACTTCCAGTCCGAGGTGATGCAGTCGAACGTGCCCGTGCTCGTGGACTTCTGGGCGGAGTGGTGCGGACCGTGCCGCATGCTCGGCCCGACCATTGATGAGCTCGCCAACGAGTTCGCCGGTCGCGCCAAGGTCGGCAAGGTCGATGTCGACAAGGCGCGCGAGGTTGCGATGCAGTTCGGCATCCAGTCGATCCCCACCGTCGTCATGATCAAGGGCGGGCAGGTGCAGAAGAAGTGGGTCGGCATCCAGCCCAAGAACACGCTCGCAGGCGCCATCACCGCGGCGCTGTAAGGTCCCGCCGGCCGCGAGGAGCCCCGCCCGGGGCGCCCGAGCGCGGCCGGCACCGTCCGGCAGCAGCCTGCGGAGGCGTTGCTCCCGGACGCGAAACGGCTACTATGGCCGTTTCACCTGCGGAATTGCCGTTGTGGGCAACCCGCAGGCACAATTCGCGCATCCGGGCCTGTAGCTCATTTGGGAGAGCGCTTCCATGGCATGGAAGAGGTAGTCGGTTCGACCCCGATCAGGTCCACTCGCAGTATTCCCCGGTGTTTTCGGCCAAAACCGAGAACCCGGGGAGTCTCGTTTTTGGCACAGCGATCCCGGTCCTTGCGTGCGGGCTCATCACAGATCCGAGAGTTCGGGTGGCCGGTCAGGCATCAGCGGCAGCCCGTAGAACCAGTCGGGCAGGATGCGCTCGACCCACGGGGGAATCGTCGAGGTCCTGTCCATGAACACGATGACCGTGGCGGTCGCGCCCATACGGTAGGGCTGTCCCTCGTTCGCAGGCGGGAGCGTGACGCGCACTGGGAAGCGCTGCGCAAGCCGCACCCAGTCAAGCATGGGCTGCGTGGTGGGCAGCCCGTTCTGGTCCACCTCATAGGGCATGTTCAGGGCCCATCCGATGCCCTGCACCACGCCCTCGACCGGCGAGTTCGGGTAGGCCATCAGGTAGACCTTCGTCTTCATCCCGGGCCTGATGCGCCGCAAGACCGTCTCCTGGAAGTTGGCCATCACGAACCACTGGCTGCCATCCACCACCGTGAACAGCAGGTCGCCCGCCTTGAGATAGGTGCCTGGCGAGATGTTCATGTTGGTGACATAGCCGTCGACCGGCGAGCGCACCGTGCAGTAGGCCAGCTCGAGCTTCGCCTTCTCCAGCTCGGCTAGCGCCGCGGTGCGGCGCACATTCACGTCGCCCACCTGGCCGAGCGCATTCTCGGCGGCCCTCTGCTGCGCGATCCGCTCGTCCACCAGTGCCTTGAGCGAACGGACATCTCGCTTGGCCTTGTCCACGTCATCGGGCGTGACGAACTGCTTCGCCAGCAGGGGCTCGATGCGCGCGAGGTACTGCTCCGCGTAGAGCAGCTTGGCCTCGGCCTCGGTCACCGCGGAGCGTGCGCTGACGATGCCGTCCTCGTACTCCTTGATCTGCAGGTCGACGAGCCTGATCTTGCTCTCGGCATCGAGCACCGCAAGCTCGAAGGGGCGCCGGTCGATGATGAAGAGCAGGTCACCCTGCCTCACCGGCTGGTTGTCGACGACAGCCACCTCGACCACGTACCCGCTGACGTTGGCGGACACGCCGACCAC
>JBIIIL010000109.1:0-8287 GCA_044234825.1 Phycisphaerales bacterium | reverse complement strand
GGGTGACGGGTGATCGACAGGAACACCGCGGCAGCCGAGTAGATCGCGAGGATCGGCGCGCCCCACGCCACCGTGCGGCCCAGGATCCTGCGCACGCGCTCGGCATCGCCGGGCGCCGCGGGGCGCGGCGATGCCGCGGGCGCCGGTACCTGCGGTGCACTTGCTGGCTGGTCGCTCATGTCCGGTAGATCCCCAGCCAGAGCAGCAGCACGCTGGCGACATAGACGCCCAGGTAGGTCAGCGGCACCGGACGCGCATGCTGCTCGATCGACCACCTGCGCAGCGCCCACCGCACCAGCAGCAGAGGCAGCACGGCCAGCACCATGCACACCAGCCACGCGGGGAAGAAGGCGCCGTCGATCTCGAAGATCGGGTCGCAGCCGGCGCACGAGACGGCCGCAAGCAGGGATGCTGCGGCGACTGGCAGCGAGCTGCAGCCTGTTCCATGGCTTGCGTTGCGCACGACCGGATCCTAACCCGCGTGCCATAGGATCGCGCGCGGCATGTCGTCTCGCGCAGTGATCGATTGGAAGGCAATCGTCGCCGACGTGACGCCCACTCGGGACCGCGCCCTTGGTGGCCTGCGCTGCGCACTGGCCATGTCGATCGCGGCAATCTGGGGCATGGCGATTGAGCTGCCGCAGGCGTACTGGGGCATCATCAGCGCAGCGCTGCTGTCCCAGCCCTTGGCGACCACCACGACCGCTCGCACGCTGATGAGAGTGTCGGGCACCGCGATAGGCGGCATCATCGCAGTGTCGATGGCGGCGGCGTTCCTCGGGAACCCTCCCGCGTACCTCGTGTGCCTGGGCATCGTGTGCTTCTGCGCCGGATACTTGTGGACCGGGTCGCGGTACCCGTATGCGGTTGCGGTCTTCTCGCTCACGGTCATGCTGATCACCTATGGGGGGATCACCGATCCCACCAATGTGCAGTCCACCGCGTGGTACCGCACCCTTGAGGTCTCGACCGGAGCGGTGGCGGTCGCCATCGCGACGGTCATCGTCCCCGGAGAGCGAGCCTTTCCCCGACTGCTTCGTCTGAGCGCAACCAAGGTGCGGCGACTTGCGCACGGTCTCGACCCGCTCATGGATCCCAGCGTGGGGCGCACGCAGGTTGAGCTCACGCTGGAGCCCGATGCCGCAGAGCGCTACATGGCCCTCCACGAGCTGCTCCAGCTCGCGCAAGGCGAGAACTCGAGCGTATGGATGCACCGCGCGAGGTGGTTTGAGCTCATCGGCGCCATCGAGCGCACCCGCATCACGCTCGATGACGTGGGATTCGCGGCATCTGGACCGGACGCGCAGCGCGTGACGGGTCCCGTGCGCACGGAGCTTGTCGCAGTCGCACGCGCGCTGCAGTCCAGCTGCGAGGGCTTGGCCAGCGAGATGCAGGGGGCGGGCGCCGAGGGTGCAGGGGACAGGCTGCTCGATGTGGCAGCCGATGCCGAAGCCGATGCTGCCATGCAGGCCGTGCACGGCCGCGTGCAGGAGCTTCGCACATCGCATGCCATGGCCGCGCTGGCCACGGAGGACGCCGCGCGCCTCTACGGTCTCGTGCAGTCGCTTGACTCCGCAGTGCGCGATGTGCGGCGCTCGCACGAGCTGCTTCGGGAGATCCGCGAGGTGCAGGAGCCCGCACAGGAGTTCCGGGCCAAGGCTGCGGAGGCGGCCGGCGTGTTTGCCATCCTGCCGATCGAGCCGTTCAAGGTCCGCCACGGGGTGAAGAACGCGATTGCGTGCGTGACCGGGCTGCTTCTGGCGCTGACGATCCCCGGCGGGTACGGGCCACCGCTCATGATGACGGTGGCCCTGCTGTCGGCCACGCCGAACTTCGGTGCGATGATCCAGAAGAGCCTGCTGCGCTTCATGGGCACGCTCATCGGCGGCGCGCTCGCGATCGCATTCATCGTCGTGGTGACCCCGAACCTGTTCAGCGTGGGCGGCCTGCTCCTGAATGCAGCGCCGATCCTGTTCCTGTGCGGCTACCTGCTGTGCTGCGGATCGCGTGTGGCCTATGCGGGGCTGCAGATGGCACTGACCTTCGGCATGGTGGTGCTGCCCACCAACGTGCCGTCCACCAACCTCTGGCCGGCGACCGACCGGCTGATCGGTGTCTTCGCGGGGGCGGCGATCGTGGGGATGGTCTTCAACTTCATCGCGCCCCACCGCGCCATGGACGACTACCGCGAGGGCATGGCGAAGATGTGCCGTGCGGTCGCCGACTACATCCGGCTCATCGCGGCGCTTCGCGCGAAGGAAACGGTCGCCGAGCCTGCGCGGTTCGGCATCCGGCGCCGCGTGTACTCCGCGTCGGCGCGGGTAACCGAATCGGTCGCAGGGATGGATTTCGACCGCTCGAACCTGCGCAGCGGACTGAGCGATCACGACCTCGCCGTGGCGCCGTCGGAGGCGCGCGTGATGTACCGCGCCTCGATTGCGCTGTCGGTCAGCCGGGCTGCCATGCCGGATCGCCCGCCCGAGCAGGTGCGTGCGGCGGTCGAGACCGCGCTCGGCGCCATTGGCAGGGAGATCGAGGCGATCGCAGCCATGTGGGACGCGGGTGGCGGCCGACTGGACCCAGCCATCGTGACCGCGCGCCGGGCCGCACTCGGCGCCGTGCATGCCGCGATGTCAGCCGAGCGGAGGGCGCACCCTGTCCTCCCGATGAGCACCACCGAGGCTGAGGCATTCGTGGGGCAGGTCGCGCACCTGGCCCGCATGAGCGCGCAGCTCGATGCCATGGGGGAGATCGTGCGAAGGCTGGGAGGGGTTCCGGCCGCCGATCCTGAACCTCAAGTGCGCCTGCAGCCGATAGCAACCACGTGAGCACGGATCGCCACAGCCGCATCGCCGGCAGCAGTTGCCCCTCGCGTTCGCGGAGCCTCGGCGGAACCCTGATCCGATTCTCGTGCGCCGGCGTCGCGGCCACGCTCGCCGCATGCCAGTCAAGCCCGTTCGACGACGCCGCATTCGAGCGGCGCGACCTCGACCGACTCGTCAGCGAGAACTACAGCACGTCTTGGCGCGGCGATGGCATGATTGTGCCGGAGACGCCCCCGATCCCGGTGCCGGATCGGCCCATGGCCGCGGCCGCAGCGCCACTGCCCGGGTTCGAGCGCACGCGCACCCTCGACCCCGACGAGCCCGTGGCGCCGCTGCCGCCTCGCGAGCGCACGCTGGCCGAACTCGCCGTGCGCGCGCTCGAGATGAACCCGACGACGCGAGCCGCGTGGGAGTCCGCACGCGCCGCAGCCGGTCGGCAGGGCATGGCCGAGAGCCTCTACCTGCCGCGTGCTGGCCTCTATGGCAAGGTGGACTGGGAGCGCACGCCCTATCCCGGTATCCCAGCGCCGCTGATCTACGAGGGTGGCAACGCCGACACCGGATTCAACCTGTCGTGGTTGCTTCTCGACTTCGGACGGCGTGACGCGATGGTCGAGGCCGCGAAGCGTGGCGTCGAGGCCGCAAACCTCGGCGCGAACCGCCAGATCCAGAAGGTGATCTACGACGTGCAGACGGCCTACTTCCAGCTGGATGCCAAGGTCATGATGGTGGAGGCAGCCGAGGAGGATCTCGCGAATGCGCGCATGCAGCTCGAGGCCGTCGAGGACCGCATGCGAGTGGGTCTCGCCACACGCCCGGAGCTGCTCGAGTCGCGGCAGCAGTTCGCGAAGGCGCAGTTCATGGTCGAGGACACCAAGGCCGACCTCTACGACGCGCAGGCTGCGCTCGCCGTGGCTGTGGGCGTGCCTGCCGGCACGCGCATCGACATCGTGCCGCTGCAGAGGATGCCGCTG
Organism: Phycisphaerales bacterium; assembly: GCA_044234825.1. Lineage (GTDB taxonomy): Bacteria > Planctomycetota > Phycisphaerae > Phycisphaerales > SM1A02 > ZLKRG44. Next base: position 4,488 of record JBIIIL010000109.1, on the reverse strand, counting down.
CCCGAGGACCTGCTGATCGGCGTGGATGCGGTGGTCGCCCAGACGCTGCGCCAGCGGCCCGACCTGCAGGCGACGATCGCCAGCGTGCGCCAGGCGCGCGCGGCGGTGAAGCAGGCAGAAGCCGACTTCCTGCCCACGATCAGCATGTACGGTGACGTTGGCGTGGGCTGGCTCGACGGCGAGAGCCGCGACGGTAACGACGTGGCCATCATGGATGGCGTGCCCTTCACCGCAGAGATCGGGCTGCGCGGCACGTGGCTTCTCTACGAGGGTGGCGAGCGCACCGCCAAGCTCCACGAGGCACGCGCGAACCTTGCGCGCGCCGAGGCGCAGCTCGACGAGCTGCAGCTCACGATCTCAAATGAGGTGTGGATGGCCTACTACGACGTGCGCGCCGCACGCAAGCGCTTCCTTGCCGGTGAGGCGCTGCTTGCCGCGAGCCAGGACTCGTACGACTCGGTCTTCGCGTCCTACGTCAACGGCCTCGCGACAATCACGCAGCTCATCCAGTCCGAGGCCGGTCTTTTCGACGCGCGCTACACGCTGATCCAGTCGCGTGCCGACCTGCTGATGTCCGCGGCGCGGCTGGCGTACGCGAGCGGGTCAGACGTGCCGCTGCCCGACCGGCGGGCATTCGACGCGCCATAGGGTCCGCAGGACCCAGAAACCCGTGCAAATGGCGCGATTTCGGTCCATGGGGTGTTGAACTGGGATCGCTGGGGGGCGACAATCGCCCTTTGGACGCGGGCGGGAGCGGGGGACGAACCGATCGCGATTGGAGCTCGCTGCGATGACCCACGCCTCACATACTGCCCCTCATCCCAGAGCGATGGGATCGGCGCTGCGCCTCATGGCCGCTTCCGCGACCGCGCTGATCCCTCAGCTGGCGCAGGCCGATGACGGCACGCTTGTGGCCTGGGGGTGGAACGGGCTTGGCCAGTGTGATGTGCCGGTCACACTGCCGCGCGTCGTTGCGCTTGCCGGCGGATCCGATCACACGCTCGCCGTCACGGATCAGGGTGCCGTCCTGGCCTGGGGCTGGAACCAGGCGCGCCAGTGCAACGTGCCCCCTGGCCTGTCTGGCGTCATGGCCGTCGCCGGAGGCTTCTCGCATTCGCTCGCCCTCACTGCGGACGGCTCTGTCGTGGCGTGGGGCGGAAACGCCTATGGGCAGCTTTCGGTCCCGGAGTCCGTGCTGCCGTTCACCGCGATTGCCGCGGGCGCGTACCACAGCATCGCGGTTCAGGCGAGCGCGGCGATCGTCTGCTGGGGCCGCAACAACTACCGTCAGTGCGACCCGCCCGCGGCGGTCGTGGCGGTGTCATCGGTGTCGGCGGGACTCTGGCACTCGGCGGCTGCGGCCCCCAGCGGCGCGATCGTGGCGTGGGGCCGCAATGACATGGGGCAGTCCGCGGTGCCGACCGGCATGCCGCCCGCGGCCGAAATCTCGTGCGGATTCAATCACACCCTTGCGCGCGCTTCGGATGGATCGGTGCGCGCGTGGGGATCGAACGCCTACGGCCAGTGCACGGTTCCTGCAGGTCTTGGTCCTGCGACCGCGATCGCAGCCGGCAGTGACCACAGCCTGGCGCTGCTCGCCGATGGAAGCGTGATCGCGTGGGGCCAGAACAAGTTCACCCAGTGCGCCGTACCCGGCGCGGTCGTGTCGGTCACGCGAATCGCCTGCGGTCGCGTGCACAGCCTTGCGATCGTGGAGGGCGTCCCGTGCACCGCTGACCTGAATGGGAGCGGCACCGTCGATGGCATCGACCTCGCGGCCTTGCTGTCGGCGTGGGGGCAGTCCGCGGGATCGAGTGCCGACATCACTGGGGACGGCACGGTGGGCGGCGCCGACCTCACGGCACTGCTCGCCGGCTGGGGACCGTGCTAGGTCTCGCGAGCCACGACCGGGTCGCGATGCCGGCATTCTGCGACTAGGGGCAGTCGCCCCACGCCGCGAGCAGGGCGCTCAGGTCGCGCGCATCAACCAGATCGTCGCCATCAAGGTCTGACGCGCAGTCCGTGCAGGCCGCACCCCACGCGCTCAGCAGCGCCGAGAGGTCTGCGCCGTTCACGGACCGATTGCCGTCGATGTCCCCGGTGCATGGCGTCGCCTCATCGGCGCGCACGACGGTGACGGACATGTAGTCGTGCACAGTCTCGTCGCTGGGCCGCTCGCCGTACACGAGGAACCTGATCGAGCCGTCCGGACCGACGAAGTCCGCCAGCCCCGCGCGCAGGCTCGCCTCAAGCGTCCGGTCCCGGTTCCCTGCGTAGCTGTCGAGGTAGCGGTTCTGCCCGACGAGCCCGCTCGCATCGCCCCACTGCGCGAGGCGGCGATTCCACACGTAGAGCTCCACCTGGGTGCACCGATCCGCGTAGCCCTCCCACGCGACTCGGATCTCATCGATCTGGTCCACCGGCTCCGCGATCGTGAACTGGAAGAGGTGCGTGGCCTCCGAGCCCGTCGTGAGCGTCGCCGTGATGTGGCGATTGGCATCCGTGAGCCCTCCTGTGGCGTTGGATGTCGCCATCGCGGCGTAGTTGGCCGCAGTGAGCGCAGTGCTCACAGGGCTGATGATCGATCCGACCGAGGTCCAGCTGGTGGTCTGGCGGCCGAATCCGAACTTGTTCGTTCCGGCGCCGCTCGCGAAGTCATACACGGTCGATGTGCCCGGGCGCTGCCGGAATGGATTGCTCACGGCAACGGTCGTGTCTCCATCGGCGGCACGTGCGGTCACCCGCACGAGCGCACTGTCGGTCGCGCCCGAGGGCACTGTCCAGAGGTAGGAGCCGGAGTCCGGGATCCCCGATGCGATCGGGATCCAGGTGGCTGCCCCATCAAGGGAGTACGCAAGATCCACGCTGGCCAGCGGCGCGTTGCCCGTGTCACTGGCATTCCAGCGAATCGACTGCGTGGATCCTGCAATCCAGAGCTCGCCGCCCGCCGGCGCGAGCACGTGCGCCGCAGGCATCGCATCGGTGTACCGGGGCACCTGCTTGACGATGCAGTGGATGGCGCCCGATGCGCTGATGATGCTCGAGCACTGGATCGGCACGATCTGCACGCCCGGCCCTGCAGCCGCCTGCCACTTCGCGAGCGCATCGGCGTCCCGCGTGTTGTAGGCCGAGTTGCCGCCCGCGGCGAGCTGCGTGCCGTAGCACGGCATGAAGATGCGGTTGTTGACGCGGAACGCGTTTGTGTACGTGAAGTGGGTGGCCCCGACGTTCCACGCCTGCGGCCTGAGGACCTCGAAGCCGAGCGCCTGCATGTACGGCACGGCATTGTTGGTCACCGAGATCGCCGTCGAGTTGGACCCTGCGATGAACTCGCTGATGATGACCGTGTTGTCGTCGACGAGGTACATCCACATGTCGACATGGCCAGTGCCGTCGACGGATGCCGGGAGCTGCGGCAGGATGTGCAGCGTGTCGATGCCCTGGAAGGTGTCGTGCAGCTCGCGGATGAGCGACTCGGTGTGGCCTCCGCTCGTGGGGTTGTCGAGATTCACGAGCGCCGTGCAGAAGCCCGACCGGTTCGGCCCGGCCTGGAAGTTGCCGCCCGAGTAGTAGAGGCCCTGGTGGTACGTCGGGACGCCAAGGCGGTCCTCGCCGACGAGCGTCGGCACGAAGTTGTCGAGCGGGCGAGTCGGGTAGTAGTGGCTGTCGACGGCCGCGAGCGTGCCGTTCTGGAAGATGAAGTGGGGGCCGTAGTCGCGCATCCAGATCGAGTCGTTGGGCGCCACGATGAACACCACCTTGCTCATGTTCGCGCCAGCGGCCACAAAGGCGCTCGTCGCGGAGTTGGCGGTGGTCTGGTTCGCGACGACGACGTAGGCGATCTCGTCGTACGCCGTTCCCGCCGTCAGGCTGGCGACCAGCGCGGTGACGACGGAGTTCCAGCTGTTGCCGTACTGGTAGAGCACGCCTCGGGCTGGTGCGTACTCAGGCGGCGACGAGATGAGCCCGGTGGCCGGAGTGCCTGCGATGCCGCCATCCGCGGCACCCGCAAGAGTCACCGCATACGGCGTCAGCTTCTGCTTGGGGTTGAAGGGAGTGCCTCCCTCGCGTACGCGGGTGAGCGTCGAGATGTGCTCGACCTCCGGCTGGACCGGGTCCGTGGACTGGGCGAGGGCAGGGAGGGCCATCGATGCCGACGAGATGGCCAAGGCGACGTGCAGCGGAATGCGGGTGCGCATGAGGGTCTGGTCTTGGGTGCAGGGGTGCAGATCTGTGGCGGTTCGTAGCCGAGTATTCGCTCAATGCTGGCGCACGGACGGGGATGCGGCCAAAAATAGTCCCAAAGTCAGCGATTCGCGGACCGCCATGAGGCCGCCATGGCGCCGAAGCTGGGGCCTTGGCCGCCCCCTCGGTCCCCAACGGGGGCTCAGCGAGCGTCGGGTGCGGCCCAGTCGAGGCTCGGTCTCAGCCGTGACGCGCCGAGTCGCCCCTCGAGCGCGATTCCGATCGATACGAGCGTGCCCTCAT
>JBIIIL010000052.1:0-12475 GCA_044234825.1 Phycisphaerales bacterium | reverse complement strand
CTCGATGAGGAACTGGCGCGCCTGCCTGATGCGGATGTCGACGTCGTGCGGGTCGATCTTCATGGACCGCCCGAGCCGGACCTCCTTCATCTCGCTCGACTTGCTCTTGCTCTTGCTGGCCTTGTCCTTCTTGGCCTGCTCGTACTTGTACTTGCCGTAGTCCATGATGCGGACCACGGGAGGACGCACGTCCGGCGCGACCTCGACCAGGTCGTACCCGGCGTCGTACGCGCGGCGCTTGGCCTCATCGAGCTCGACGACGCCCACCATCTCGCCGTTCTCGTCGATCAGCCGGATCGGGCTGATCCTGATGCGGTCATTGATGCGCGGGCCTTGGGGCTCGCGGCTAGGTGGACGGCGGGGGAAGTTGCTCAGGGGATGCTCCTCGGGGGGGACCGGAACGGGAATGCAGCCCAGCCCGCGGTTCCGGCATCCGCGGCAGGGCGAGTGTGCTGAAGGATCGAGTCGACCCGGACCGGCACGGCGCGAGCGCTCATGCGGTGGCGGTGGTCTGCGAGGTCATGTGGCAGTGAACCATCTGGGTCGGGGTCGGGCGGCAACGTGCCGCAGCGCCACAACATAGCCCCCAGCGGCGGCGTGCGCAACGCGATTCGGCCCTTCCGCAGCGCATTTTGATTGGAATCAGCGGCCCGGACCGCGCCAGACCGCTGCGTTCACGCAGGACCAGATGTGCCCGATCCATCCGAGGGTGCCCAGCGACACGAACCAGAGCACGCTGGTGAGCACGAAGAAGAGCAGCGCCGCCAGCACCCGCCCCTGCACCAGCTGCCCAAGCCCCGGGATGAAGAAGCTCGCGATTGCCGCGAGCACGTTGCCCGCCGAACCTTGGCCTGCGCTCATGATGCCCCCATGGCTGCGCGCACGGCATCAGCCCCACGCGTCGACCGCTCGCGCGCGAGCCCGTCGACGAACGCGTCGAGCGACATCTCGCCGAGGTTCGCCTCGACGCCAAACGCCCGCACGCTGACCTTCCGCGCCTCCGCGTCGCGCGGGCCGACCACGGCCGTGTAGGGAATCTTCTCCTCGGCGGCGGCGCGGATGCGGCCCTGCACGCGCTCGTTCGACGCGTCGACCGTCGCGCGCAGCCCGGCGCCGACGAGGCGCTCGTGCACCTCGCGCGCATACGCCTCGCTCTTGTCGCTGATCGGAAGCACCCGCACCTGCTCGGGCGAGAGCCACAGCGGGAACGCGCCCGCGAAGTGCTCGATCAGCACGCCGATGAAGCGCTCCATGCTGCCGAAGGGCGCTCGGTGGATCATCACGGGACGGTGCTCCGCGTTGTCGGCGCCCGTGTACGAGAGGCCGAAGCGCTCAGGCAGGTTGTAGTCCACCTGCACGGTGCCAAGCTGCCACGAGCGACCGATCACGTCGCGCACCACGAAGTCGATCTTGGGGCCGTAGAAGGCCGCCTCGCCGGGCTCCTCGGAGAACGGCACGCCGAGCGTCCTCGCCGCATCGCGGCACGCCTGCTCCGCCTTGTCCCAGTTGGCCGGGTTGCCGACGTACTTCGCGCTGTCCGGGTTGCGCAGGCCCACGCGCACCCGGTAGTCGCTCATTCCGAGCGTGCCGAAGATGAGCTTCACCAGCGACAGGCAGCCAAGCAGCTCCTGCGCGACCTGGTCCTCGCGCACGAAGAGGTGCGCATCATCCTGCGTGAAGCCGCGCACGCGCGTGAGCCCGCCGATCTCGCCCGACTGCTCCCAGCGGTACACGGTGCCGAACTCGGCCAGCCGCACCGGGAGGTCGCGGTAGCTGCGCTTCTCGCTCGCGAAGATCCGGATGTGGTGCGGGCAGTTCATCGGCTTCAGCAGGTAGCCGTCGATCTCGCCTGCGGACATCCGGTTGATGAGGTCTCCGCAGGTGCATCCCTCGGTCGCGAGCTGCGAGAGCTGGTCATGCTCGATGATCGGCGGGTACTGGCTCTCGCGGTAGTAGGGGAAGTGGCCGCTCGTGCGGTAGAGGTCGAGCTTGCCGATGTGCGGCGTGAAGACCTGGTGGTAGCCCTGCTTGCGGAGCTCGTCGCTGATGAACGACTGCAGCTCCTGCCTGACCACGGAGCCCTTGGGCGTCCAGAGCACGAGGCCTTGGCCCACCATCTCGTCGATGTGGAAGAGGCGCAGCTGCTTGCCCAGCGCGCGGTGGTCGCGCTTGCGCGCCTCCTCGAGCATCGCCAGGTGCGCCGCCAGCTCCTCGCGCGTGGCGAATGCGGTGCCGTACACGCGGATCAGCCTGTCCGAGTTCTCGTCGCCCTTCCAGTAGCTCGACGCGAGGCTCATCACCTTGCATGCGCCGATGCGCCCGGTGGTCGGCACGTGCGGGCCGCGGCAGAGGTCCTCCCAGTGCGTGCCCGGCGTGCCGGTCGCGTACCAGCTCAGCGTCGCGCTCCCTGCCGCGCACGCGCGCTCGGCGTTGTCGATCTTGTACTTGCTGCCTTCCGCGCGCAGCTTCGACATGCCCTCCGCCGCAGGCATCTCGTAGCGGGTGAACGGGCGGTTCTCCCCGATGATCTTGGCCATCTCGCCCTCGATCGCCGCGAAGTCGTCGCTGCTGGGCACCGCGCCGCCATCGAAGGAGATGTCGTAGTAGAAGCCCGCATCGACAGGGGGGCCGTAGACGAGCCGGGCGTGCGGAAACAGCCGCTGGATCGCCTCCGCCATCACGTGCGCGGCGCTGTGGCGCAGCAGGAACAGCGCATCGGGATCGACCGTGCCGTCGCGGCGCTTGGCCGTGACGATCGCGAGCGTGCAGTCCCGGTCGAGGAGGGTGGAGAGGTCCGAGAGTTCGCCGTTGACCTTCGCGCCGATCGCGGCCTTGGCGAGGCCGGCGCCGATGTCGGCCGCCACGGCTGCGGCCGTCACGGGGGCGTCGTAGGAGCGTGTGCTGCCATCGGGAAGCGTGATGCGCGGCATGGAACGGGGAAGGGTACCGCCCGCGATTGGCCCCCGAAGGGCGGTTCAGGGGTCCGCGGTCCCCATGCGCTGCGCCACGAAGGCCGCACGCTCACTCGCCTCGGCGTGCGCCTGCGTCGGGCGCGTCGAAGAGCGGCTGCTCGTTCGGCAGCGTCTTGGGCCGACTCGTGAGGTCGGAGATCTCCGACTGGAACTCCTCGACCGTGCGGAAGTCGTGATAGACGCTGGCGAAGCGCACGTAGGCGACCTGGTCGATGTCCCTCAGCCTTCGGGCAACCCTGCGCCCGATCTCGCTGCTGGGCACCTCGCGCTCGAAGTCGCGGTGCACCTCGTCGTCGACCTCGGAAGCGACGCGCTGCTTGAGCTCCTCAGGGATGGGCCGCTTGCCGCACGCCGCCTGGATGCCGCGCAGCACGCTCTCGAGGTCGAACGGCACGCGCGATCCGTCCTTCTTGACCACCACGAGGCGCGCCGTCTTCTCGACGCGCTCGTACGTCGTGAATCGCTTGCCGCACTCGAGGCACTCCCTGCGCCGGCGGATCGTGCCGCCGGACTCGGCTGCGCGGCTGTCGATCACCTTGTCGTTGTCGCGGTTGCAGTAGGGGCAGAGCACGTGGCGATCCGGGTCAGCGCATGATCGGGGCGGGGGTCTTCGGCGTCAATGCCCCATCCTGCGGGCAGGGATCCACTGTCACGTCGAGCGTCGCCGCGCCGTCGAGCTCGGCGAAGTCGACCTGCATCCGCATGGCGGTGGGCTCGCTGACGCTGATGCGCGACTCGCGCACCGTCTCGCCGTGCCGAGTCCAGTCCTCCAGCAGGGGAGCCCCGTCGAGCGTGATCCGGACGGCGTCGTCGCTGACGCACTTCACGACCCAGCAGCCCGGGAAGACCGTCAGGTCCGCGGTGGCGCGCAGCCCGAACCGGTCGGTCGGGAACCCGGGACCGACCATCTTGAGCTCGGACGGGCCTCCCATGCCGAAGCGCATCCGGAGCGAGTCGGCGGCGACGGTCTGCGCACGAGGGCCGCGGAGATCCCGCTCGAACGAGTCCCGGTCCGCGATCGGATCGCCCGTCAGCGGGAACATCTGCACCTTCCAGTGCGCGCCGAAGTAGGTGGCGCTGACCGTGCGCCGCTCGTGCGCCTCGCGACCCCACGCGACCGACAGCTCGTAGCTGGCGATGCATCCCTCGTCATCCGTGAGCACATCCACGGAGCGCTCGCCAAGGTTGCCTGCCGCGCGGAAGTTCGCGACGCCGCGCACGACGGCCTGCTGCATCGTGGCAGGACCGAGCAGCCTCCACCGGTGCGGTCCCGGCGACTCCGGATCGCGGTACAGCTGCGGCGTCTCGTAGTCCCATGGACCGTAGTCCAGCATGAGGATCGATTCCCGGCCGGACAGTGACTGCCGCGCGCTCCGCGGCAGCCCATCGGCGAGGCGCACCGACTCCATGCGGCCGGGCATCTCGCCCAGCGCGGCGCGGACCGCAGCCTCGCTCCACGCGCCCGCGTCCGGCGGGGGCGCAGCGGCCTCGGCTCGCCTCACGCGCGCTGCGCTCGCGGCATCAATCGACTCGGCGCGCTCCGCACCGCGCATGGCCGCCGAGAACGAGTTGCCTGCGATCTCCACCGGACCGCTCTCGCGCAGCTCGATGCCGAAGCCATCGCCGGAGAATGCGTTCGAGACGATCCTCGAGGGCTGCGTCGCAGGATTGGCCCGAGTCCACGGGAGCTGGGCCAGGTGCGGATCCGCATCCGTCCACAGCCTGACGCCCACGGCGCACTCCTCGAAGGCGTTCGACTCCACAGACGTGCCGGAGCCGTGCTCCACGTTCACGCCGCCGCGCTCCGCCCCCGCGCCGGGGAACCCGCAGTACCGCATCACGTTGCCCGCGACCGTGAGGTCGCGCGAGTAGCCGCCCCACACCCCGCAGATCGCCGCGCGGTCGATGCGGTTGCGCAGGATCCGGTTGCCGCGCGAGAAGGTCGCCTCGGCGCCGTGCGCCACCGCATCGGAGAGGTCATTGAGCGCGATCAGGTTGTCGTTGCAGCCAAGCCCCGCATGGTCCGTAGCGCCCGGGCGCTCGCCGAGCGCCTCGCGCCCCGCAAAGATGAAGATTCCGTCCCCGCAGTGCGTGGCGCTGTTGAGGGCGATCACGTTGCGCGAGCACTGCTCGAAGAGCAGGATGCCGGCGCTGTCCTGGCCCCGGCTGTAGCGGCCGTGGCTGTAGCCGCGGACGCAGAAGTCGGTCGCGTTGCGTGCAATGGTCGCGTCGCATGTGCGCCACAGGGCGATGCCCCACCCCGAGAGGAACGACGCATCGCAGTCGAAGACCCGCGCCCTGTCCGACCGCTCGAGGATGATCCCGTTCTGCTGGTGCCGCACGCGCACGTCCCGCACGGCGCTGCCGGGCGCGCTGCGGATGAGCACGGCAGCGCCGTAGCGCTGCGCCCATTCGCCCGCGTCGTTCTCGTGCGGCCACAGCCAGTCCCGCGCGTCCTCGACCCACGCGTCGCTCGAGAGCCGCTGCCTGAACCCATGGCCGATGTCGAGGCCCTCGACAGTGGCGCGTGCGGCGCCATCGGCCAGCACGCCGACGCGGAACCCGAGCACGATGCCGTTGCGCACGGTGACGTCCGGCGCGCTGATGCGTATCCCGATCCCGCGGATCGACTCCGGCGCCACCTTGTCGGTGGCGCCACGCAGCGTGCCGCCCCCGAGGTCGACCACCACTCCAGGCGCCGTGACATGCACGATGCCGTTGCCGTCGGCGTCCTCGAGCGCCAGCGGCGGCAGCACGAGCGTGCAGCTGCGATCCACCACCACGTTGTCCCGGTCCACAAGCACCTTGGGCAGCGCGGACGCGGCGGCCTGCGACCTCCCCGAGTCGCGGGCGCCGCCCGGCGCACCGCTCGCCAGCGCGGCGCGCGGCGGGAGCGCCGATGCGGCCGTCGCGGCGAGCGCGCACGCCACACCCGCCCGCGCCGTGCGCATCGCCTCAGATCTCCTCGATCTCGGTCACCTTCTTCGCGGCCATGTCATCGATGCGGGCCGTGACTTCCTTGGTGATCCGGTCGACCTCCTCGCGCGCGCGCTTGGCGTCGTCCTCCGAGAGCTTCACCTTGGTGTCCGCGAGTGCGGCATCGATCGCCTTGTTCGCGTCGCGGCGCTCGTTGCGCACCGCGACTCGCGACTCCTCGGCGAGCTTCTTGACCTGAGTCGCGAGCTGCCGGCGGCGCTCAGCGCTCGGGGCAGGCACGTTGACGCGGATCTGGGAGCCCTCCACCATTGGGTTCAGGCCCAGCCCGCTCTTCTCGATCGCCTTGGCGATCTCGCCCTTGGACGAGGGGTCGAACGGCTTCACGAGCAGCTGCGTCGCCTCGGAGACGCTGACCGCCGCGAGCTCGCGCAGGTCCACCTGGCTTCCGTAGTACTCGACCTTCACGTACTCGAGGAGCGCCGTGCTCGCGCGCCCCGTCCGCATCCCGCGGAACTCCCTCTGCAGGTAGTCCACGCTCTTGCCCATCCGCTCCTCGGCCTCGAGAAGGATCATGTCGATGTCCATGTGGCTGGTGCTCCTGCTGGGTGTGCGCTAGGCGGTGACGATGGTGCCGACCCGGGCGCCGTCCACCACCTTGGCGATGTTCCCAGATGCGCGGTAGTCGAAGACCACCACAGGCAGCGAGTGCTCCATGCACATCGTCATCGCCGTGAGGTCCATCACGCCGAGCTGGCGCTCGAGCGCCTCGGCGAAGGTCAGCGCCTCGTAGCGGGTCGCCGAGGGGTCGGTGCGCGGGTCGGCGGTGTAGATGCCATCCACCTTGGTCGCCTTGAGCAGCACGTCGGCGCCGAGCTCGATCGCCCGCAGCGATGCGCACGTGTCCGTCGTGAAGAACGGGTTGCCGGTGCCGGCGACGAGGATCACCACCCGGCCCTTCTCGAAGTGGCGCAGCGCGCGCGCCCTGATGAACTGCTCGGCGACGCTCGACACGTTGAGCGCGCTCATCACGCGGCTCTCGACGCCGAGCGCATGCAGCGCCTCCTTGAGCGCGAGGCCGTTGATCACCGTGCCGAGCATGCCCATGTAGTCGGCGGTGGACTGGTCGAATGCGCCTCCCCGCGCGAGCCTGGCGCCCCGGATGATGTTCCCGCCTCCGACCACCACCGCGAGGTCGAGCGGTCCGGCGCCCTTGGCGGCCGCGATCTCTCCGGCGATCGCCGACAGCTCCTCCGGGCTGATGCCGAACTTGCCCTCCGCCGCGAAGCTCTCACCGCTGATCTTGAGGAGCACTCTGCGGAAGCGCCGTCCCGATCCTGGGGTGACCGTGGCCATCCGGGCGAGGGTACTACAATCAAGCCTCGCTGATGCAGCATGAGCGCGCCACACAAGATCGGAGGCGCGCCCCCGAGCCCCGAGTGAGCTCCTCGGATTCGGCGCGCGCGCCGGGATGGGCTGACTCGACATGGATCTGGGTCGGCTTGGCGGTGTCGCTTCCTCTGCACGTCGCATTCGTGGCGTTCCTCACCGCGATCGGCGTCGGCGGCGACATCGGCGTCGGCACCCCGTCTGACCAGATCGGCGTGGGTGTCGCGCTGGTGGCAGGCGGCGACGGCGAGCAGGAGATTGAGGGCGCATCGGGATCCGATGGCGGCGCAGCGAGCTCCGGTCCGGAGGTCGCCTTCTCCGATGAGCCGAGCGAGGGGCAGAGCGTCGAGGACCTCCCGTCCCCGCTCGGTCCGGAGTCCATCGTGTCAAGTGCGCTCAACTCGACGGGCTCTGGCGACGCGTCAGGCACCGGATCTGGCCTGCCCGGACTGCTCGGCTCGGGGCCTGGCGCCGGCGGCAGCGGCTCCGGATCAGGCGCGACAACCACCTTCTTCGGCGTGGGCGGCCGCGGCAAGCGCATCGCCTACGTGGTGGACAAGTCAGGGTCGATGGGCACCGGCGGCAGGATGCGCGCGGCGATGAAGGAGCTCGAGCGGAGCATCTCAGCGCTGCCCGACTACGCGAGCGTATGCGTGGCGCTCTTCGACTCCGGACTGACCGTGCCAGACTGGTCTGACGGCTTCATGCGCGCGAAGCCGGGCGTGAAGGACCGCTACAGGCAGTGGCTGCAGCGAGCGGGACCGAGCGGCGGCACCGAGCCGGTCCACGCCTTCCGCTACGTGCTCACCCGCGGGGAGCGACCTGACGTCATCTTCTTCATGAGCGACGGCGAGATCCCCCCGGACGCCGCGGAGGAGATCCTCCAGCTCAACCGGCGCGGAATCCCTGCCGTGATCAACTGCGTGGCCTTCGGCGACGAGGCGGCGACCGCCACGCTCCGGCGGATCGCGGCCGAGTCGCGGGGCGTGTACGCGGAGGTCGGAGTAAGCAAGTGAGGCGGATCGGGCCGCTGGCCTCCTTCGCGGTCGCCCTCGCGTTCCTGGGCGCGCCATTGCATGCGCGCGCGCAGGTCACGGTGACGCTGCGCCATCTTGGAGGCGAGCGGGTCGGTCGAATCGTGGCTGAGGACGCGGATGGCGTCACGGTCGAGTCGGCCGCCGCTCCACCGGCCCGCGAGTTCATCCGGTGGGATCTCGTGCGGTCGGTCAGCGGTCCCGGAGCCGTGCCGCCGTCGCGCGAGTCGCGGCTCGCGCTCGGCGAGAGCATCTGGCGGGGCAGGGTTCGCATCGACCGGGGCGACGCGGCCGCTGCCGAGCCGCTGCTGGAGGCCGCTGCGTCGACACTGTCGCGCGAGAGCGGGCCGCTTGCGCTTGCGGCGTGGGAGGAACTGCTCCGCGCGCGGATCGCGCTCGGCGGCGAGCTGGCCGAGGCGGCCGTGCGCGCGCCGTCGCTGCGCGCGTCGGCGCGCACCCTCGGCGATCCCCCAGTGCGGCTTCCCGCGCGACTGGACCCGATCGACGCCGGGACAGGGCTTGTGCCCGCGGCGCCTCCAGCGTGGGCCTCGCGCGCAGAGGCGACGCGCGCACGCGAGTGGTTCCGCTCGATCGCCGCATCATCGCGTGATGTGGCGCTGTTGGCGGGGCTCTATGCGCAGATCGCCGCCGCCGACGCTGGAGATCCGCAGGCGCCGCCCCCGCGCGGGGCGCGGCCGGTCGGGTCGCCACCGCCGCCCCGCGGAGCCCTCGCGCGTGGGGTAGAGCTCCTCGAGGCATGGGCCTCAGCCGTCTCAAGCGACGCGGAGGGCCGTCGGCGCGGGCGCGAGACGCTGCGCCGCATGGCGCGCGAGCTCTCCCCGGCAATGCGGGCGTGGGCCATCTACGCGGCAGGCCGGAGCCTTGCGATGGAGGGCGATGCCAAGCAGCGCCGCATCGGCGCCACCGAGATGCTCAAGGCCGCGGCGGCGCACGGCGCACTGGCGCCGATCCTCGAGCGCGCGGCGCTGGCGCGAGCCGCGGAGGCGCTTGATGCCGCTGGAGATGCCGGCTCTGCCGCGCTTCTGACGTCGCATGCGGGGCCGCCGCAGCAGTACGCGGTGACCGACGTGCTCTCGTCGCCCCGTCCTGCGCTCGTCGCCAGCGAGGTGCGCGAGCGCGAGGCGGCGCGCGTCGAGGAGGAGGAGGCGCGCGCGCTTGCGGACCTGCTCGAGCGCGCCGGGCTTGACGACCTGTTTGCGCTCCGTCTTGAGGAGGAGCTCGCGCGCGCAGCGAGCCCCGTCGGCGCCAGCAGGCTCTGCGATGTGCTTGAGCGACTCTTCGCGTCCGCTGCCGACATCCAGCGCGTCGCCGACCTGCGTGTGCGTGTCGAGCACCTCGTGGCGCGCGATCGCCTGCCGTGCGTGTCGGCGCTCCGTCTCTCGGCGGCCAGGGCCGAGTACCGGCTCGCCAGCATGGGCATTGCCGCACTGAGGCGCGGTGACGAGCCAGCGCTGCAGGGCAGCGGCACGCGCGATGACGCGGCCATGCTGCTGGCGCAGTGCGTCGAGTCGCTCGATCGGCTCGAGCAGTCGCTCGCGGCCGAGCTCGCCCAGCTCCGGATGCGCGCTGGCGGCAGCGATGAGGTGGCACGCACCGAGGCGCTGGCCATCTCGGATCTCGTGGCTGCGCAGCTGCTCGAGACGCGGTACCTGCGTGCGTGGAGCCAGTTCGGGCTCCTCTGGCTCTCGCGCGGCACTGCAGATCCCGCGGCCATCACGGCACGGGCGGACCAGCTCGTGCCTGCATGGGCGTCGCTGCTCGAGACGGGCAAGGCCTTCCCGTCGCCCGAGGATGTGTCGGTGGACCTGCGCGGCGAGGAGTACTACGCGTCGAGCATCCTCGGGATGGCCGTGACCAAGGCACTTGCCTCCGGGATGCCTGCGGCTGATCCGTGGTTTGCGCTGCTGCGCGAGCCGGGTGTGTGGTCCGCCACGGCGACCCTCGAGCCGTCCATGCGGCTCGACTCCGCGATCGACTGCGGCGCCCTTGACGCCGCGACCGCGCAGCTGCGTGACCTCACCGTGTCGATGTCCGACGAGGCGATCGCAGGATGCGCCATGCGCGCGATGCGCGAGGCGCGGGGCGAGGGCTCCGCATCAGCGGGGGCGTTCGCCCGCGCGTGCTTCGAGTCCCTCGTCGAGCGGGGCTCCCTTGGCGCGGCGCAGAGGCTTGCGGCGCGTGTGCCTGCGCTCGCGCGCGGCGACGGGTTCGCGCCACGCCTCGCGGCGGCTCTGGCGGTCGTCGTGAGGGCCAAGTCAGTGCAGGATGCGGAGCGTGCCAAGCCCGTGTGGGAAGAGGCGGCGCGCGCACTCGCCGCGGCGCTGGCGGCGCCTGATGCCGCGGAGTCGCCGAGCGTGCCTGCAGTCCGTGCGCTTCGCGGCCTGGTGCTGGCTTCGGCGGGCAATCCGTGCCAGGCGTCCATCGAGCTCGCCGCGGCGTCAGGGCAGCACTCCGGCGACCGGGCTGACGAGGCAGCGTGGCTCGCGGCGAAGCTTGCCGATGAGGGTCGCTGCGTTGTGGATGGTGTGTCCACATCGCGCGACCTGTGGCTCGACTACTTGAGGCGGTTCCCCGATGGCCCGCACGCCAATGCGGCGATGGTGGCGCTCGCCCGGTACGACGAGGTGCTCGATCCTGTGCTCGCGGAGCGGCTGCTCGCGGTGCCGCCGGACGATCCCGTGGCGGTCGAGGCGGCGCGTGCGGCAGCGCGCATCTACTACCGGCTCGCGCGGAGCGCAGTCGGCGACGCGCGTGCCGACCCGGTGCGACGGCTGTTCCTGATCTCGCCAAGCGCGGCGGCAAGCTGGCCCGCGGGATGGATTGACCCGGTAGCGCGCCAGCAGCTTGAGTTCGCGCTCGACCCGTCAGCGTCGAGGCTCGAGCTGGCGCGCGGGCTGCTCGCCGAGATCGCCTCCCGGTACGCGCCCGGCGAGGAGCCCGAGCCCTACCGCGCGGAGCTCGCGACGCGTCGCCTCGAGATCGCCCTGCTCGACCGCAGGTACGCGGATGCCGTCCGCGAGCTCGAGCGGGTCCGCGTGGCCGGAGACCGCGCGTGGCTCACCCGCGCCGATGCGCTCTTCGCGCGAGATGTCGAGTCGATGCTGGCGTCGGAGCCGGCCGCGGATGGCAGCGACTCGGCGTCGCGATCCGATGCGGCCCGCGCGCTGGTTGACGCGCGCCGCGGCGTCCTCGAGACCGCTCGCCGCGACGGCAATCCGGACCGTGCCGACGCGGCATCGGTGGCGCTCGCCCGCGCGCTGCTTGCGGTGGACGCGAAGGCCCACGCCGCGGAGGCCGCGGCCCTGGCGCGCGATGTGCTCGTGCGCAAGCCGAGCCACCGCGCATCGCTCGAGGTGGCAGCGGACGCCGCGATCGCCGCGGGGCAGCCGAGGGTCGCTCGGGATGCACTCATCACGCTGATGTCCGTGCTCGCGCCGACGAGCCTCGAGCGATCGAGGCGGCAGTGCCAGCTCGTCGAGATCCTGGCGGTCAACGATCCCGATGAGGCGCGGAAGGTGCTTGCGCAGCACCAGGTCTTCGATCCCACATGGGGACCCGCACCGTGGGGCGACCGGCTGAAGGCAATCGCGCGGTCGCTCGGCATGCAGGTGCAGGAGGACGAGCGCCCCGCCGATGGAGCGCCTGGCGCCCCGTCTGGGGATCCGTCCAATGCGGTGCCGCAGGCGGGAGGTGCGCGGTGACCGATGACCGTGCGGGATCAGGGGACGCCGACCGAAGCCGGCCCCAGTGGCCGATGGCGCCAGGCGTGCCGGGCAGCGCGCACGCGCGCGAGGCGCGCACGATCGTGGGGCTCCCGGCCGACGCATCCGACAGCGAGTTTGTGGGCGCGTCGCCATCCCAAGGTCGCGATGCGCTTGTGGCGGCTGCGCGCCAGCGTCTCGAGCCCGTGCTTGCGGCCCACGGCCTTCACTCGCGCGAGTCGTGGCTGGTGGACCACGAGCTCAAGAGCGCGCTGGGACGACTGCTGGCCGCAGCGACGCACAGCGCGAGTCCGCCAGCGCGGGAGCTGCCGCAGGCAGCGCCGACCGTGCGTCCAGCCGCACCGGCACGGCAGACACGCCCGCCGACTGCGCCTGAGACCAGGTCGAAGCCGCCCCTGACGCC
>JBIIIL010000001.1:0-38236 GCA_044234825.1 Phycisphaerales bacterium | reverse complement strand
GTGCTGCGCGCTGCCTCCTCACTCCGCGCGGCCGAAGCCACGCGGTTCCTCTCTATGCATGGAGCTTCGCGTTTGGCGACCCCCCTATTCGTTCGGATCTGGACCGTGGTGGCGGTCATACTGCCGCCCGTCGCATTGTTCGGCGCGATCGCGCTGACGTGGGGCGGCTGGTGCAACGGCACCGACCTGGCGCTCCTTGTGGCGATGTACGTGCTCACGGGCATGGGCATCACCATCGGCTATCACCGTCTCTTCACGCATCTCTCCTTCGATACGCCTGCGCCGGTGCGCTGGACGATCGGCGCACTCGGATCGATGGCGGCACAGGGTCCCGTCACCTGGTGGGTCGCGACGCATCGCCGGCATCACATGCACTCGGATGACGACCACGATCCGCACTCGCCGCACGCTGGCGCCGAGCCAGGGATCCGCGGATGGCTGCACGCGTTCGCCCACGCGCACGTGGGCTGGCTCATGCGCGGCCGTCAGGACGCGGAGAGCTTCCGCCTCGTGCCCGACCTGATCCGCGATCCGGTGTCGCGTCACCTGACCGCGCACTTCGTGCCAATTGTGCTGGCGGGCCTGGCGATCCCCACCGTGATCGGTGCGGTGCTCGGTGCGGCATGGGGCCGCCTCGGCATGGACGGCTGGCAGGCCGCAGGCGTCGGCGCGCTGATGGGCTTGCTGTGGGGCGGTCTCGTGCGCATTGCGCTTGTGCACCACATCACATGGAGCATCAACAGCGTGTGCCACCTGTGGGGGTCTCGCCCGTACGCGAGCGGGGACCACAGCCGCAACAACGCGATCTTCGGGGTGCTCGCCTTCGGAGAGGGGTGGCACAACAACCACCACGCCTTCCCCGCGAGCCCACGGCATGGGCTGCAGTGGTGGCAGTTCGACTCGAGCTGGATCGTGATCCGCGCGATGATGGCGCTTCGCATGGCGCGCAATCCGCGGCTCCCGTCGCCCGCGCGCATGCAGGCCAAGCGCCGGCGCGCCGCCTAGTCGAGCCAGTCCTTCGCCTTGAGGCGCTGCGGCACGTACGTCTCGGTCACGTAGTAGATGTCCTTCGTGATCAGCGACTCCACCTCCATCTTGAAGCCGTTGCGCAGCAGCCCCTCGATCTCGCGCTGCCAGCCCTTGTGGCCCTCGAACCAGGGGTAGGCCATGATCTCCTTGGCGCGCTTGATGTCGGTGTCGTTGAGCGCGATCTGCACGTCGTCCGAGAGGCCGCACTCGCGGTAGTCCTTGGAGCGGATGCCGATGAACTTCGCGTCGGGGATCGCCAGGCGCTCGCTCTCGAAGGCCAGGGAGATGCTGCCCTGCTTGAGCACGCTGTAGATGTAGTGCCCCCACGGGTCGCAGTCGAGCAGGCAGTAGATGGGGAGCTTGAGCTCCTCATGCAGCCTGCGCAGGAGACGGCGCACGCCTCGCGGAGGCTGGCCGCCTCCCTCGGTCAGGATGCAGTTGTGCTTCTCCCAGAAGCGGTCCTCGTTGAACCGGCTCCAGACCGTGTTCTTCTCGACATGCAGCACGAACTTGGCGTCGCACTTCTTGAACTCGATGACGTCGGGCTCCACGATGGACGGGATCGCATAGCCGCCCGAACCCATGCGACGGCAGTCGATCTCGTCGCCCGAGTCGATCAGCGTGATGTTGCCGACCATCGTGCCGGCCTTCTTGGCGAAGATGTGGAGCTCCTCGCGCAGCGCGCCCAGCGAGACCTCGAGGTCCTCGAGGATGCCGTCGGACTCGTCCTGGTCCGCGAACGTCTTCTCCTTCGTGCCTGCGACGGTGTGCAGGCCCTTGTAGAACATTCCGCGGAGGCTGAGCGTCTTGTCGGCCTCGATCAGGTCCTTTATGGATGCGGAGTGCAGCATCGACTGCATGAAGCTCTTCGCCTGGTTGAGGTTGAAGAGCGTGCGCTCCTGCGCAGCGGCGCCCATCTGCAGGATCCCGCGCTTGCGGTTCCAGATGGTGTTGCTGCGCGCACGGGTGGGCACGGCGATCAGCGGCTCCTTGCCCGCGAGCGCCGTGCGCGAGACGTTGTCGGCGAGCGTGACGATCTTGGCCTTCGTGGCGGCATCGCGGTCCGCGGACGAGCGCCGGGCTGACTTTGACTTTGCCATCGGTGGACTCCTGGGAGGACGTCAGAACAGCCCTGGCTCGGAGGATCCGGCGCCGCGGCGGGCTGCACCGCGCGGCGCTGGTGACTTTGCCACGCCCTTGGATGCGCCGGCCGCGCCCTTGGGCGAACGCGCGCGCGAGGGCTCGGTCGCGGGCAGGGCCGGCGCCGGCGGCGCGGCATCCGCCTCGCCGAGCGCGGCCGCCGACGCCTCGGGCACGATGATCACGCCATCCTCGTCGATGGGCTCGTCCTTGACGACCTTGCCATCCTCGTCAAGCACCTGGTCCGCCACTGCGGTGCGCTCGCGCGCCTGCTTCAGGAGCGCGTCGTGCACCTTGCGCGGATCCACGCCATTGATCGAGTTGAGCGCCTTCGCGACCTCGCCGATGTAGCGCTCGAAGATGTCGCGGCGCTCGCCCTCGCGGCGCATGCGCTGGCGCTTGCGCAGGTAGGTGCCGAGCTTTCGGCCGCACTCCATGAGCGCGAGGCGCATCTCCTTGCGGATCTCGTCGTAGTCCGCGATGGCCTCCTTCGACTCGCTCGTGAAGGGCACCCACACGCTCGCCACATGGATCATGATGACGAGCGGGCCGACCGGCGGGCCGCCGCGCGGCTGCTGCAGGCTGTAGTTGCGCCATCCAGTCTCGACGACGGCCTTGAAGCTCGAGCACGCGCTCTGCTGGAAGAGCAGCGGCACGCGGTTGGCGAAGCGGATGACGCGCGCGGTCTCCTCCGAGGGCAGCTCGCCGCCGAAGGCGATCGCGGCCTCGATCTGGAACGGCCGGCCCCGGTACACCTCGGGCTCACGCGTGCTCGCGGCGTAGAACTCGGCCCGCACGCCCTTGAGCATGCCGGCGAGCAGCTGGCGCACGCCGATCGGCGCGAGGCAGTCGGTGGGCGGCGGCGCAAGCTTCGCCTCCTGGAACTGCTCGAACAGCTTCTCCGCCAGCGGCGGCTCGATGTCGGAGACCTTGCGGCGGCTCGTGACCCCGATCGACTCGCAGAGCTTGCCCGCAGTCGCCGCGGAGACCCTGCAGAAGCGGTCCTGCATGAACTGGTACAGGGTCCCCTTCTCGGTGGCCTCGTAGTCCTTCATCATCTGAAGGAGCGTGCCGAGCTCGATGCCCTTGGGGTGCGGCTGGATCTCGCGCGTCTCGGGCGGCAGCTCCTGCACGGCGCGCGGGAAGATCGTGACACCCTGCGTGGCGGTGGTGACCGTTGCGGCCGCAGCGGCGCTTGCCTCGCTCGCGGCAAGGATCGGCGCGTCGGGCTCCTCGTCGGCGCTCACTCGCGATGGCGGCACGAATGTGATGCGCGCGTGAGGGTTCGCGATCGCGGTCAGCTCGAGGAACTCGTCGACGGATCCGCGTCCGCGCTGGTAGCGGCCCTCGAGCTCGATCGCCACGCACGTGCCGCTGCGGTAGGACTCGGCATCGAGGAATGCGCCCCTCTCGCCGGCGAGCGCCTTCGTGCCGGCGGTCAGGTCGCGCAGGCGCGCAGGCGGGAAGTCCTGCGTCTCCTCGTCGAGCGTCACCTCGGCGCGGTTGGTCTTGGTGTTCATCGCCAGCTCGATGTGGTGCGCTGGCTGCTTCGCACCGGGCTTGGTGTGGATCACCATCGGCTTGCCGGTGGTGATGAGGCCGTACATGCCCGCGGCCGAGATGCCGATGCCCTGCTGGCCGCGGCTCATCTTGAGCCGGTGGAACTTCGACCCGTAGAGCAGGCGGCCGAAGATGTTCTCCACCTGCTTGCGCACGATGCCGGGCCCGTTGTCGATGACGGTCACCCGGTAGCGCGAGCTCTTCGCGGTCGCGGGCCGGTCAGGCTGGAGGTCCTCGATCGTCACCGTGATGTCGGGCAGGATGCCCGCCTCCTCGCACGCGTCGAGCGCGTTGTCGACGGCCTCCTTCACCGTGGTCAGGAGGGCCTTGCGCGGGTTGTCGAAGCCGAGCAGGTGACGGTTCTTGGCGAAGAACTCGCTGACGGAGATGTCACGCTGGCGCGTGGCCATCTCCTCCGCGGACAGTCCCCGTGACTTCGGCTTGACGGGCTTGTCAGGTGCGGAGCGCTTCTCGGCCACGACGGCATCCTTGCCTTGGAGGGCAGTACTCATGGAATCCTCCTCCGACGGTCGCCGGAGCCCTGATCCTTCAGGGATGGCGAATGTAGCGGGATCGGCCACACGCGGCGCGCGCGCGCAACTTTCTGCCCGCATCGCATTTGGGTAGCATTCCCGCCCCATGGAAACGACCCTCATCATCCTCAAGCCGGACGCCGTTCAGCGTGGCCTCATGGGCCGCATCATCTCCCGATTCGAGGAGAAGGGGCTGCAGATCGCCGGCATGAAGATGATGCGCATCACGCCCGAGCTGGCCGCGAAGCACTACGCAGACCACGTTTCGAAGCCGTTTTACCCGGGTCTTGTGCGGTTCATGACCAGTGCCCCGGTGCTCGTGATGGCCATCCGCGGCATCGGCGCGATCGGCATCTGCCGCGGCATGATGGGCGCGACATTCGGGTCCAAGGCTGCGCCGGGCACGATCCGGGGCGACTTTGGGGTCTCGAACTCATTCAACCTGATCCACGGGTCGGATGGTCCGGAGGCCGCCGCCAAGGAGCTGGGGCTGTTCTTCGGGGCGGGCGAGGTCCTCGATGCCTCCCGAGCGATCGATGCCTGGGTGTACGACTCCTCCTCCGGCAAGCCGGAGTGACCGAGCAGTCCTATAATCAAGAATCAACGCCGTTTCATCTTTGTTTGAAACCGGCGTGATCGGGCGCGCGAAACGCCTGCCGGAGACATGAGTGTCCCCCGGGATCCGGACGAGTCCGGATTCAACGCTGGTCGCGAGAACAGCGGCCGGGTCGGATGCGTATGTCTCCTGCAGCGCGCGTGATGTTTCGCTGCATGACACGCATGGCATCAGATTTGCACCGCAATGCGTGAGGTCGATCTCGTGGGGTCATAGCCCGAGTGTCGGCGTCCGGTCGTCCCGGACCCGCATACGACCTGGAGACCACCCATGCGACACGCCACCGTCACATCCCGACCTGCTGCCCGCAGCTCGTCACCGGCGACCGGGCTGGCACGCGCCACGCGACCGTGCCGGGCTCCATCTCGGCTGACGCCCGCCGAAAGGCTCCGACTGGCGGAGCTGTGCGCGGAACCAGTGGATTTCATGGACAGCCCCGAGTTCCGCAAGGCTGGCGCCGAACGGCGGATCTTCGACGAGGCGCCCGAGATCGCGCGTCCCGATGTGTCGTGGTACCGCCCCCTGATGGACGAGCGTTCGCGTGCGCGCGAGATGGCGCGTCCAGGGCGCGCGCCAGCCACCGTCCTGCTGACCGCCGCGCAGGAGCGCGTGCTGTTCCTCAAGCTCAACTACGCGAGGTTCCGGCTCGCCAAGCTGCAGCGGAAGGCCACGCGGCAGGATCTGACCGTCGATGAGTCTCGGGAGGCCCTGCGCTGGGCTGACATCGCGAAGGCCATTCGCGAGCAGATCGCGGAGACAAACCTTGCGCTCGTGCTCGCGATGGCGAAGCGGCTCCGCGGCACGGATCTGGACTTCGGCGACCTCATCAGCGAGGGCAACATGGCCCTGCTGCGCTCAGTGGACAAGTTCGACTGCGGACGCGGGTTCAAGTTCTCGACGTACGCGTGCCGCGCCATCCTCAAGGCCTTCAGCCGCCATGGCATCAAGACCATGAAGCACCGGCAGCGGTTCCCGACGGAGTTCGACCCGGAGTTCGAGCGGTCCGACCACCTGGCCACCGTGCGCGCCACGAGCGAGCGCGAGTCGGCGCAAGAGGTTCGCTTCGTGGTCGAATCCAACCGCGCGGACCTCTCGGAGCTCGAGCGCTCCGTGATTTCGCAGCGGTTCGGCTTCGACGGCCCGTTTGGCCCGAGGAATCCGACGCTTGAGGAAGTCGGCGAGACCATTGGCCTCACGAAGGAGCGCGTGCGCCAGATCCAGAACCGCGCTCTCGAGAAGATCAGGTCGGCGCTGCTCGAGATCCGCTCGCCGGATGCCAAGCTTGGGCATGGCGAGACGGCGGGGCTGGGGATCAGCGCGAACTGAGCGCTGCGCCAGGGCGCGTAGACTTCGGGCCCATGGCGATCCAGAAGGTGTATCCCTCGGCGGCGGCCGCGCTTCAGGGTCTCCTGAAGAGCGACATGTCGATTGCGGTCGGCGGCTTCGGGTTGTGCGGAATCCCAGAGCAGCTGATCATCGCGCTTCGCGACTCGGGAGTCACGGGGCTGACCTGCGTGTCGAACAACGCCGGCGTCGACGGGTGGGGACTTGGCCTGCTTCTCCAGACCCGCCAGGTTCGCAGGATGGTGTCGAGCTACGTGGGCGAGAATGCCGAGTTCGAGCGGCAGTTCATGTCGGGGGAGCTCGAGCTCGAGTTCACGCCGCAGGGCACGCTGGCCGAACGCATGCGGGCGGGAGGCGCGGGGATTCCCGCCTTCTACACCCGCACCGGCGTGGGCACTGTGGTGGCCGAAGGGAAGCCCCACGAGATCTTCGACGGCGAGACGTACGTGATGGAGCGCGCGATTCGGACCGACCTGTCGCTCGTCAAGGCGTGGAAGGCGGACCGGTCCGGCAACCTCGTGTATCGCAAGACCGCCCGCAACTTCAACCCGATGGTGGCGACGTGCGGTGCGGCCTGCGTGGCCGAGGTTGAGGAGATCGTCGAGACTGGTGCGCTCGACCCCGACCAGATTCACACTCCCGGGATCTTCGTGGACCGGATCGTCCAGACCGTCTCCGAGAAGCGCATCGAGCAGCGCACTGTTCGGACGTGAGTGACCGAGGGCAGCACCCTCTTTCTCGACCTGTTATAGGACTCCATTCGGGTTCGCGTCGTGGCGTCTCGCCCGTGTGGCGCTCTTGATCGTGGCTCCACCGATTCCGCACAACCTGAATGCGAAAATGTCCGAAGTGACTCGGAGTCATCCGCAACGCCGCCGGACATACGGCGCGCACTCGCACGTTCCACCACCACTGCCATGAACCGATTCTCACGTTTCGCTGCGCCCCTCGTGGCCCTTGCGGCTGCGTCGACGTCACTTCCGACCATGACTGCGGTCGCCTCACCGCAGCTCGGCCAGAGCGCCGGCTTCACGGAGGCCTTCCAGGCCGACTTCCTTGCGCGAGACATGGACCTGATCGTCGAGACTCTCGAGCTCGAGGAGTGGCAGCGCACGATCCTCGAGAGCCTGCTCAACGACTACCAGAACGACTTCCGGGTGGGCGTCGATGGACTGAAGGACAAGCTCAAGGCGAAGGGCGAGGAGATCAAGGCCAGCGGCGACCGCAACGCGATGGGCATCATCATGGGCCCGATCGGCGAGTGGACGCGCGAGAAGGCGATGCTGCGCCAGCGCTTCCTCGACAACCTTCGCGGACAGCTCTCGGAATCGCAGGCGGCGCGCTGGGATGCGCTCGAGCGTGCGATGCTTCGCGAGAAGGAGCTCCCGCGCGGCGTCCTGTCCGGCGAGTCCGTCAACCTGATCGTTCTCGCGCGCGAATCGAATCCTGAGGGCGCGCAGAACGACCGGGCCAAGGCGGTGGTCGAGGAGTACTCGGTGGCGCTCGATGACGCGCTGCGCGCCCGCGCATCGCAGCTCGCGCAGTCGCAGCCGATCATCCAGGAGGCGATGGTGGCGCAGGACTGGGGCAAGGGACTGACGCAGCTCGAAGCGATCGTCTCGAGGCGCGTTGCGCTCAGGGACGTGCAGGACCGCTACATCGACGCGATTGCCGCGTCGCTCGGGCCCGCCGGCACGGACTTCAAGGAGCGTGCGCTTCGTGCCGCCTACCCCCAGGCCTACCGCCCCAGTCCGCTGATCCCCTACTTCGCCGCAGCGCGCGCGCTGCCGGGCCTGTCGGCAGAGCAGGTGTCTGCGATCGACGGGATCGAGGCCGCCTACGTCGTGGCCCATGCCGACCTCGAGAACCGCTGGGCCGCAGGGATGCGGAGTCACGAGCCGAAGCTGCAGCTCGCGGACGTGAGGCTCCGCATGGCTGCAGCGAGTGGTGACATCGCGAAGCCCGATCCGGATCCGTACCGCGCCTTCCGCGACGAGCGCGAGCGCATGAACGAGAAGGCACGCGAAGACGTGTCGAAGGTGGTCGGCCCGGAGCTTGCCCAGCAGCTGCCTGGCGGCGCCGAGAAGGCCAAGGCAGAGCGTGCCGCGGCAGCGGGTGCGTCCAAGGAGGGTTCCGACCGGGAGAAGATCGGCAAGTCGTCAGCCGACCGGTCAGTCCGTGGCAAGGGCGGGCTGCGCGAATCCTCAAAGGACAATCCTCCGAGCGCGGAGCCTGGTCGCCCGATGTCGCCGTCAGGCGCCGAGTGAACGCGCAACACCTCCCAGCGCACGGCAACCACGCCATCCGGCCCACGCACACGAACGACTGGCCATGAGCGAACTCCCCGAGTCAGGCATTGCCGAACGCAGCGGTGACGCTGCGCGCGCGTCGACGGCGGACGCCACCGAGCTGGTGGCCCCGAATGCGGCAGCCCCCGCACGGGGTGCAGCGGACCCGCGGATGCGCGAGCGCTGCGCGCTGCTGGGCATCGTGTGGCATGACAAGGCCCCCGAGATGGAGGCCGACGCGGCGGCCCTGCTGGCCGCCGATGTTGCCGTCCGGCTGCGGGCCGTGCCGCTCCGCGTGGACCGCGGCCGCCTCGTGGTGGCGATGATGGATCCGCTCGACGTGTCGGCGGCTGACGAGGTCGCTGCGCTCACGAGCCGGCCGGTCACGCGCGTCGGCATGGAGGCCGATGTCTTCGGCGACCTCATGCGGCGCGCCTACGGGACCACCGCAGCGCGCATCGCCGAGAGCCTCGCGGGCCAGGGCGAGCAGGCCGCCGGAGAGCCCGAGCACAACCTCGACGCGATTGATGCTGCTGACGTGCACCGGATGGCCGAGCAGCCGACGCTGGTCAACCTGGTGAACCTGCTCATCCTCGAGGCGATCCAGAGCCGCACCAGCGACATCCACGTCGAGCCCTTCGAGAGCGACCTCAAGGTGAAGTACCGCGTGGACGGCGTGCTGCTCGAGCAGCCGCAGCCGCCCAAGCACCTGCAGGCCGCGATCATCGGGCGCATCAAGATCATGGCGCACATGAACATCGCGGAGCGCTACGTGCCGCAGGACGGCCACATCACGCTGCGCTTCGAGGGCCGCAAGGTCGACATCCGCGTGTCGACGGTGCCCACCATCTACGGCGAGAGCGTCGTGATGCGAATCCTCGACAAGAGCAACCTGCGCCTTGACCTCGTGAGCCTCGGCATGGGCGAGGTGCACCGCGCCCAGATGGACCGCCTCATCGAGAAGCCGCACGGCCTGGTGCTGGTGACGGGACCGACGGGATCGGGAAAGACCACGACGCTGTACGCGGCGCTGTCGAAGCTCTACGACCCGCGCAAGAAGATCATCACCATCGAGGATCCCGTCGAGTACGAGCTCAACGGGATCAACCAGATTCCCGTGAACCCCAAGCGCGGCCTGACCTTCGCGACCGGGCTGCGCGCGATCCTCCGCCAGGACCCGGATGTCGTGCTCGTGGGCGAGATCCGCGACAACGAGACGGTCGACATCGCCATCCGGTCAGCCCTCACGGGCCACCTCATCCTCAGCACCCTGCACACCAACGACTCGATCTCGTCCGTCGGGCGACTGGTGGACATGGGCGCGGAGCCGTACCTCGTGGCGAGCGTGCTCGAGGGCATCCTCGCGCAGCGCCTCGGCCGGCGCCTGTGCCCGTTCTGCCGCAAGCGAATCCCGCTTGCCGACGACATGCGCGCGCGGCTCACGCCAGAGGAGGCGTCGCTCTTCACCGCGGGCGCGTGGGGCCCGGGCGGATGCGACGAGTGCAACAGCCAGGGATTCAAGGGCCGCATGGGATTCTTCGAGCTCGTGCGGGTCTCGCCCACGCTGCGCACCGCCATAGCCCAGGGCAGGCCGATCAACGAGCTCCGCACGCTGCTTGGCGCCGACTTCGTGACGATGCGCGCGGATGGCGTGCGCAAGGCCGTCGAGGGGGCGACCACGATCAGCGAGGTGCTGCGCGCCACGCAGCAGGTGGACGAGGAGATCGGCTGACAGCCGGCCAGGTCGCTGAACGATGCAGACCTTCAGGTACGAGGCACTCGGTCAGGGCGGCGCGGTGGCGACCGGCACGCTGTCGGCCACCGATCGCGCGAGCGCCATGCGCCAGCTCGAGCAGCAGGGCGTCGTCCCTGTCATGGTGGAGCCCATCGGCGGATCTGGAGCGGGCGCTGCCGCGGCAAAGGCCGCGAGTGCTGCAGGCGCCGCGGCCGCTGGCGCAACGCGGGCGCTCGACGCGATCCGGGGACGCAGTTCGGCGAGGCCGACGATCAGCCGCACCGAGATGGCCAACTTCGTGCGCGAGCTCGGCACCGCGATCGAGGCCGGCCTCCCGCTCATGCAGGCGCTCAAGACCGTGCGGCGCCAGGCGCACGGGAAGGCCCTGCCGGTCATCCTCGACTTCGTGATCGAGCAGGTGGAGGCGGGCAAGCCGCTGCACCAGGCCGCGAAGGAGTACGGACCGCCCTTCGACGACCTTGTGCTCGGCATGTTCCGCGCGGCCGACGCCTCGGGACGCATGCATGAGGTGCTCAACCAGCTGGCAGACCTGCTTGACCGCGCGGTGGAGCTGAGGCGCGAGATCGTCGGTGCGACGGTCTACCCGATCATCGTGCTGACGCTGCTCATGGCCAGCGTCATCGTGCTGGTCACGTTCGTGCTTCCGCGCCTGATGGAGGGCGCGCTCAACCGCCCAGGCATCGTGCTGCCCTTCCCCACACGCGTGCTGCTTGGCGTCGCCGACTTCTTCGGCAACTGGTGGTGGGCCGTCATCGTCGGCGCCGTGCTGTCTCTCGTCGGCTTCCGCACCTGGATCCGCCGTCCGGCGAACCGGATGCTGGTGGACATGTGGCTGCTGCGCATACCCCTCCTGGGGACCCTGCTGCGCGACGTCGCGGTGGCCCGCTTCACCCGCACGCTCGGCACGCTGGTCTCCGCGGGCATCCCGATCCTGTCGGCGCTGCGGGTCGTGCGCGACACGCTCGGGAACGCCGCGATGATGTCGGCGATCGACCAGGTGCAGGAGCGCGTCACGACCGGCACGTCGCTTGCCGACCCGCTCGAGCGGTCGGGGTTCTTCCCGCCGCTGCTGGTGCAGATCGTGGCGATCGGCGAGAAGTCCGGGCGCCTCGAGTCGATGCTCATGCACGCTGCCGGCGCCTTCGACCGGCAGGTCAACAGCTCCCTCAAGGTGTTCACGAAGGCCTTGCCGCCGGTGCTGCTCTGCATCATGGCGGTGGTGGCCGGATTCGTCCTTGCGGGCATCCTGCTGCCCCTGCTGCAGGCGCAGTCCCTCGCGGGCGGCTGACAGCCGCAATCACGACGACCCACGCGCGTTCCCCCTCACGGAGACCACCCCTGCCATGAACCTCAGCACCGCATCCGACGCATCACGAGTTCCCTCCGCAGCCCGCCCCAGCGCCGCCGGTCCGCGGGCCGCGTCGCGACAGCCCGCGCGCAGCGCCCTTGCCCGCGCGCGGCGCGCGTTCAGCCTCATCGAGGTGATCGTCGCCGTGACCATCGTCGCCATCATGGCCGCGATCTTCGTGCCGCGTCTCACCCGCTTCATCGGCAGCGCCAAGGACAAGCGCGCGCGCACGGAGTCCGCATCGCTCGCGCAGCAGGTGCGCCTCTACATGACCGAGAACGGGTTCTCGCGACTGCCTGATGACTTCGAGCTCGAGGTCCTCGCCGAGGGCGACAACCCCTACCTGCCCAACCGCGGCGCGCTCAACGACCCGTGGGGCAACCCGTACGCGATCGTCGTGCCCGGACGGGTGAACTTCGACTTCGATGTCGTCTCGTATGGCGCCGACGGCGCCCCGGGAGGCGAGGGCGAGGCGAAGGACATCACCAACGGGGAGGAGTGATCCCGGTCCGTGCGTGCCCTGCCGCGACGAGCGCCACAACGAGCATTCACGCTCATCGAGGTGATCATCGCGGCGATGGTGATCGCGGTGCTCGCGGCGATCCTGCTGCCGCGCCTCAACCGGTCCTCGACGCAGTCCTACGAGTCGACGATCGAGCAGGTGACGGCGCTGATGTCGACCTTCGCGACGCGCGAGTCGACCGGCATCCAGCAGGTGGCGATGCTGCAGGACCCGGATACCGGCGAGATCGGCCTGTCCGTCATGCAGCGCACGCTCGGCGAGGGCAGCGACTCCGAGGCGCCCGAATGGATCCCGGATCCGCTGACGATGCCCTTCCGGCTCCCGCGCGGAGTCGAGATCGCGGACGTGATCGTCGACAGCGACTCGATCGGGGCCGTGGACTGGATGGTGGCGAGCATCCCGGGTGGCGGACGGCCGCGCGTGGAGATCCGGCTTGTGGGGGACGACATGGATACGGTGCTGGTGCTGGAGTCGAACGCGATCACGCCGGTGCGCATCGACAGCAACCGCCCCGCTCCGCCGATGCGCGAGCCCATCGACCTCGAAGGCACCGGTCGCGGCAGGGAGTTCTGGTGATGCGGCGCGGATTTGCCCTCATTGAGGTGGTGATCGCGGGCATCGTGCTCGCGATCGGCCTCAGCGCCGTCGTGTCCGTCGCGGCACGGGCGCTCGCGGACCAGCAGCGCGGAGAGCACGCCGTCGCTGCAGCGGCTCTGCTCGACGGCCTGCTCGGGCAGGTGCTTGTGGACGGCCCTGTCGACTACGCGCGGATCAACGGCACCAGCGGCCGCTGCCCTGACCCGTGGGAGGACTTCGAGTACGAGGTCCGCATCGAGGATGCCAATCCGGGCGATGCGTGCGACGTGCTCGCGATCGTGCGCGACCCGACCGGGCGCGAGTACCGGTGCGCGACGCGCCTCGCGCCGCGCACCACTGACGAGCCCAATCCCGACCGGGCGCCGCCCGAGCCCGTGGACCGCGAGCAGCGCTGGTCCGCCAAGCGCGTTGGAGGCGGCGGTGCGCCGTAGTCCGCGCATCAGGCTGCGCCGCGGGTTCACGCTCGCGGAGCTTGTGGTCGCCGGCCTCGTTGCCGCCATCGTCGTCGGCGCGATCGGCGCCAGCCTCTCGCAGCTCGCGCGCACACGCACCGTGTCGCGCGTGCGCCTCGAGTCGCACCTGCGCACTTCGATGGCGCTCGACCGCATCCGCCGCGAGATTCAGGGCGCCATCCGCAGCGACGACCTCTTCGACTCGCGGCTGCTGATCCTCGACGACACGGTCAGCGCGCCGGTAGGCGACCTCGACCGCGACGAGCTCCTTGTCTTCAACTCGAAGGTCAAGCCCGTGCGCGAGCGCACCTACAGCGGCGATGGCCAGGAGTGGGAGACTCACCTCCGCGTCGAGGAGGACGATCTCGGGTCAGCGCTCTGGATGCGCACCGACGCGGTGCCCGATGACGTCGACCGCGGCGGAGGCACGGCTGAACCCATGATGTCCGGCATCATCGGCCTCAAGCTCGAGGCCTACGACGGCTTGACGTGGCAGGACGAGTGGGACTCCGACATCGAAGGGATGCCATGGGCAGTACGCGTCACGATCAGCGGCACTGGTCGCCCTGACGGCGAGGATCCCTTCGAGGATCCCCGCGACCTGCTGAGCCTGTCGACCATTGTGCCGCTCGATCGCGTGCCGCCTCCCTATGTGCCGGTGGAGCCATCCGCCCAGCCGTCCGGTGCCGCCGATGGAGGGCTTGCCGGAGGGCCGGGAGGGGCGCCAGTCGGTGGCGGTGGCGGTGGCGGAGGCGCTGGCGGACCCGACGGTGCTGGCGCGGGTCAGGGCACGCTCGGCCCGCCCGGAGGCGTGGGAGCAACCGGTGGCACTGGTGCGGGATTCACCGGAGATCGCGGATTCGGGAGCGGTGGTGGCGGCGGCGGCATGGGCGGTCGCGGCGGACGCGGCGGCATGGGCGGTCGCGGCGGAGGTCGTCCATGAGGTCGCGGCGCGGATCGGTGCTCGCGATCGTCATCTGGTCGGTGGCGATCTGCGCCGCTGTGGCGGCGACCGTGCAGGTGCTTGCGGTGCGCCAGTCGGTCATGGGCATGGAGGCTCTCGCGCGCGTGCAGGCACGGTGGGCTGCTCGCGCGGGCGTCGAGACGATGATCGCCATCATGGAGTACCACACGGAGAACGCCGATCCCACCGATGCGCTCGCGCTCATCAAGGACCTCGAGAACAACAGCGCGGGCGAGCTCGAGACTGGCACCTACGACATCCGCCACTTCCTCGACGGCATCGAGTGGGCCGGGCCGCTCGACGAGCACTCGAAGATGAACATCAACGCGGTGTCCAAGGTCAACCTGCTCAACATGCGCGACATGACGCCTGACGTGGCGGATGCCATCGCGGACTGGCGCGACGCGGATGACGATTCCGGCCTGCTCGGCGCCGAGGCTGCCTTCTACCGCAATCGCGGCACGTCCTATCTCCCGCGCAACGCGAACCTCCGATCGTTCGGGGAGCTCGAGCTCATCGCGGGCGTGTGGCCGGAGTACGCGCGCGGCGAGGACTGGAACCTCAACGGGCGCATCGATCCCAACGAGATGGATGGGGAGCTGAGCTGGCCCGAGGACGATGGCGACGAGAAGCTCAACCAGGGCTGGTCGGGGATCCTGACCGCAGCGAGCCTCACCTCGCCCCTTGCGCCCTCCGGTCAGCCCAAGATCCCGCTCAAGGTTTCCGCGCCGGACGAGGTCGCCGAGCGCTGCGGAATCTCGGCAGCCCAGGCAAACACCCTCATCGCCTACTCGAAGCAGCCCAACGCGCGGCTCGAGAACCTGCTGGTCACGCCGCTGGCGAACCTGACCCAAGGCCAGAATGCCCAGCCGCAGAACTCCCAGGCGGGTCGCACCGGCCGCTCGAGCGGTGGTCAGACGAGGCTGGGTCCCGCCAACGCCGGCAATGCCGCGCTCTCGATGGAGCAAGTGGGCGTCGTCCTCAATGAGTGCATGATCGACGAGTTCACCCGGCCCGGCCCGGGCAAGATCAACATCAACACGGTGTCCGGCGAGGTTCTGACCGAGCTGTTCGACATGAACCCCAAGCTCGTGGCCTCGATCGTGTCCCGCCGGGATGCCCGCCCGGAGGGGATCACAAGCCTGTCGCAACTTCTCGAGATTCCTGGCATGACGCCGCAGATCCTGCAGCCAATTGCCCGATATCTGGATGTCCAGAGCTGGGTGTTCACCATCACGAGCCGCGGCCAGGCCAAGAGCCTGGGCACGGAGGCTGAAATGATCGTGACGGTGAATCGTTCCACCCTGCCCGCGACGATCCAGGAGTATCGAGAACCGTGATTCGACGGAAGAAGTCCAGTCCCCAAGAGAAGGTGCAGCGGAACCCAGCCGTGGTGGCCGCGCTGTGCCTTGATGGGGGCGATGGGCTTTGGCGAGGGGTTGCGATGGAGCGAGGCCCAGACGGGTGTCGCGTCCTTGACGTCCGAGAACTAATAGACTCCGCAGAGGACGCTGCCAAATCCACAAGCCAGGTAGGTGACGCTTCGCGGGACCCGCTCGGCGCATGGCTCGACCGTTGGATGGTTGGGTCCGTGCTCATTCTTCTCCCGTCGGCCTCGGTGATTGCGCGCACGCTGACGTTGCCCACCGCTGCGCCCGACCGACTCGCGATGGCGCTTCGATTGCAGGTCGAGAACGTCCTGCTCGGCGGCACGCCGAGGCACCGTGCGGGCGCCGGCTTGCTCGCATCCGTCGAGGGTCAGACGGATCGACATGCGCTCCTGGTGGAGTGGCCGCAGTCGAGCCCGGTGCCACCAATGCCACGCGATCTTCCGGCCGACCTGAGCGTGACTTATGCGCCTGGCATTTCTGGACTTGCAGCCTTGTGCAACGGTCGATCCAGATCCCTCATGGTGGATCTTGACAGAGAGTCCGGCTGCATCGGGATCGCCCTGCAGCTTGGCACGGCGATCACCTTCCGGGTGGTGCGCGAGGACGGTTCGGACCATGACGGGTGGCTTGAGTCAGCGCGTCGAGCCGTTGCCGAAACCCTGCTTCTGGCCGGCGTGGATGATGCCGATGCCGCTCACATGGTTCAGGCTGCACAGGCGCAGTTCCCGGAGAGTGGGAGCGGCCTCCTGACCCCTGGCGGTCCGAGCGCCGAGGCGTTGAGCGCGATCGTCGCGGGATCGTCGGGCACCCCCGAGTGGTGGCATCGATGGGGACTCCTTGTTGGGACTGGGATTGCCTCCGCGTCGGAGCTCGCGCCCACCGTGCAGCTGCGTGCGGTTGAGCCCAGAGCCGCAGGTGGATTTCTGGCGCGGACGATCGAGCGATGTGGCGAACCGAAGACTGCGGCGACCTTGGTCGCCGCATCGATCGCCGCCGTGGCGCTGTTCCCGCTGGCGGTATCTGGGCTGCGTATGGCAGTTCTTGGCTGGAAACTTCCGGATCCGCAAGCCTACGAGCGACTTCTGCAGCGCGCGGATCAGCAGGCGGCGATGTACCGCGATTACCAGCGGTTCGCCTGGCCGATGACCAAGCTGCTTGGAGATCTCGCATCCACCACGCCAGAGGGCATCGAGCTTGAGTCGGTCTCGATTGGCTTTGGATCGCCCATGACAGTCTCCGGGGCCGCCAAGCCCCAAGGCGCCCAGAGCGCGACGGACGCCATCCTGATGATGGAGCGGCAGATGCGCGACTCCGGCATCTTCGACCGGGTCGTGAAGAACTGGGAGGCGCCGAACGCTGCGGGAATCGTCAAGTTCACGATCACTGCCGCGGTGAACCAGCCCGTGCAGATGCCCGACTATCCCGAGGTGCAGGACTTCGCCAAGCGCACCTTGCGCGACCGCCGCTACGGAGCGGACTCGAGCGCTGTGGCCTCGTCATCCCCGTCGTCCCCGTCGCCGACAACGACCCCTGCGCCTCCGCCCGCGGCCACCGGCGCACCCGTGGTGGCGATCAACCCGCCCGGCACGCCGCCGAAGCCCTCGGATTCAGCACCCTCGTCTGCAGCGTCCACGGACTCAGGCTCTACGGCCACTTCACCCACCGAGAGCCGCACCCGACGCGGATTCGGATCGGCCGCCAACGATGCTGCGACGCGAGGGTCCTCGAGAGCGGCGAGCGGCGACGAGGCCGCGGCCATTCCGGACCCCCTCTCGGACGAGCAGATCAGGTCGATGTCCAAGGCCGAGGCCAACGAGGCGCTCGCGCGCGTGTCGCGGGCCCGCGCCCAGAAGAACCTTGATCCGGCAGTCGAGCAGCGACTCAAGGACGAGTTCTACAAGCTGATCAACCACCAGAAGACCGCCAAGTAGCGCATCCATGGCTGCCTCCCAGACAAGCTCGATCGCCGCACGCATCATGGCGCTGCCTCCGCGCACGCGCTGGATGCTCGCGGGCATCGCCGCAGTCGCGCTCTACGTGTTCGTGGACGACTACTGCTGGTCCACCGCACGCGACCTCGATCGCCAGGCGGACCGGCTCCAGTCGCTGCTCGATCGCGGCGCAGCCATGAATGCGCCTGTGCCGCGCGAGATCGAGCGCGCCGTGCTCGCGTACGGTGCGGTTGAGCCGCCCGACTCAGAGGCGCAGTCATCTCAGGCGCTCGCTGCGGCCGTGAGCGAGGTCGTCAAGCGCCACAACATCCAGAACTACGCGTTCGAGGCCCGCAGCGGCGGCAAGCTCCCTTCAGCAGCGCTGGCGGGCGTGGTAGGGCCAGGGCAGCGCATCGAACGCATCTTCGGCGAGCTCTCGTTCGACGTGGCACCGGGGGACGTGGCCAAGATCCTCGAGGATCTCGAGCGAAGCCCTGCCATCGACGCAGTCGCGCAGGTCCGCATGAACTGGCGCGAGGAGAAGAAGAAGCTCGACGTCAAGCTCTCGGTCGAGGCTTGGGCTGTGGTGTCGCGCGACAGTCGGGGGCGCGGCGCATGAGAGACCTGCGCAGCATGCTGCCGCCTGGCTTCCGGCCCAACGCTGCATTCATCGTGAGCGCCGCATGCCTTGGCACGCTGGCGACCGTGGCCATCATCTCGCTGGCCGACCTCGCTCCTGCCGCGATCGCGCCATCGGCAGACCCGAAGGATGTGCGTGCCTTCGATGCCCAGCTGGCGCGCCATGAGGCAGCGATCGAGCTCTCGCGCGCACGCTTTGACGGGCGCAGCCTCTTCGTCATGCCGGCGCCGCCGTACCGGCCGCCGCCACCGCCGCCGCCCCTCCCGCCAGAGCCTCCGCCACCGCCCAAGCCAGTGACGCCGCCGGCTCCCGCGGAGTATGGAGGGCCCAAGCCGATGGGAATGATCGGAAGCACCGTCTACTTCGACGGCATCTCCGCGCTCTCAGTCGGGCAGGAGCGCGATGGGCTGAAGGTGCTGAGCGTGGAGCCTCCGAGCCATGTGCGCGTCTCGCACCGTGGAGGCACGTATCTCGTGCCTGTGTGGGATCCATCGGACTTGACGGCGCTGTCCAAGCGGGAGACCGGCGCCGCATCGCCGATCAAGTCCGTGAAGCCGGAGACCGATGGTCCCGGTGCTGGCGGCAATGCAGGCGATGCAGGCCGAGCCGCAGACGGCGGTCAGGCGCGCGATGGTCGCGCGGCTGACGCACCGGCGCCAGCGCCCCAGTCGCCACCGGCGCCGCCGCCAGCTCCGCCGGCGCCATCGGCGCCGCAGCCGGCTCCGTCTGCGCCACCTGCGCCGGCGGGACCCGGCACTGACATCGAACTGCCCCGCGCCGAAGTTCCCGCGCCGCTCTCTCAGGCTGATGTGGACGCGATGAGCCGGCGCGAGGCGCAGGCTGCGCTCGCGGCAGTGAGCCGCGCCCGGAGCATTCGTGACCTTGATGATGCGACTCGCGCAAGGTTGCGCGGAGAGTTCGACATGCTGATCAAGCGCGTGCGCACCGCACCCGCTGACGCCGGATCGTGAGCCCGATGCGCTGGAGCCGCTGCCGCTGCTGAGGACCCCTGACATGACGCCGAATCACTCCACGACCCCCATGACGCAGATCGCCAGCGCCACCACCGTGCTGATGGCGCTCGCCGCTGGCGCCATCACCGCGGATCGAGACGCGAGCGCATCACCGCTGCAGTCAGGTCGGCCCCAGCCGAACGCCCAGCCTGACGTTCCGCCTGCAGCGCCTGCAGCCACCCCTCCCGCCAGCGAACCGTCCGCTCAGGCCGGCGAGCCGGCCGAGCCCGCGCCGGCACCTCAAGCTGATCCTTCCGCAGATTCGCCGGCAGCACCCGCTCCGCAGGCTCCTTCCGAGGCTCCCGCCTCCGATCCGCAGTCGCCTGCCAGCGGCGGCGCGATCGAGCCGGCGCCCAAGCCGCTGCCCACGCCGATCCTCATCGATGCGCCGGGCCAGGGCTTCGGCGGCGTCACGCGCGAGTTCCGCACCGACCGGCGCCGCGTGGACCCGAACGATCTCGTGCTCGTCAACTTCCGCGAGATCAAGGCCGAGGACCTCTTCACATTCATCATGGAGTGCACGGGCAAGCCCGTGATCCCGAGGCTTGCCCAGATCCGCCAGGTGGTGATCAGCGTGATCAGCGACAAGCCGGTGTCGCGGGCCAAGGCCCTTGAGCTGATCATGCAGGCCTTCAGGCTCAACGACATCGCCGTGGTCGAGACGGACGACCTGGTGATGATCGACATGATGGACAATGCGGCGAAGCTGCAGCCTGCGCGCGTGCTCGGGCCGGAAGTGGACGTGCTCCGCATGGAGGAGAACGGCCAGGTCGTCATCAAGATCTTCAAGGTCGTCAACACGCGCGCATCGGGCATCTTCGACAGGCTGAGCGCATCGCTCCCGGCGTACGCGAAGATCGACGTCGACCCGAACTCGAACCAGATCATCCTCGAGGGGGATGTGGGCCTGGCGAAGCGGTGCGCCGAGATCATCGGCCAGCTCGACGTGCCGCCCTACGTCGACACCCGCACGGACACGTTCCGCCTCCAGTACGCCGACGCGAGCGTGATCGCCGATGCGATCACGACGATCTTCACGGGCTCGCGCAGCAGCGCGGGCGGCGCGGGCCAGCCTCGGCAGCCGCGGGCCCAGCGGCCGGGCCAGCCGGCCCAGCCCGGACAGCCTGGTGGCGGAGGAGGCGAGGTTGCGGACCTTGTGGTCACGGTGCTGCCGGCCACCAACTCCATCACCGTCCGATCCGACCAGGACACGCTCGTGCGCATCCGCGAGCTCATCTCGCGCAGCTGGGACATCCCGCCGACCCGCCACGGCAGCATCTTCAAGGCGTACGACCTGGTGTACACGGATCCGATCAAGGTGCGCACGCTCCTGCAGGAGCTGCTGCAGTCGGGATCCAGTGGCGGCCGCACGGGCCGCGGCGGCGCGCCTCGGCTTGCCGGAGGCGGCGGTGCGGCCGGCGGAGGCGGCGAGTCGAGCGCCGACGTTGCCGTCGCGAACATCTTCAAGATCGAGGCGTATCCGGACTCGAACCGCCTCGTGGTCGTCACCAAGACGCCAGACAACTTCGAGTGGCTCGATGTGCTGGTGGCCGAGATCGACCAGCCGCTCGAGGTGGGCCTGCCGCGCACGGTGCCGCTGAAGTACGCGAGCGCCATCGAGCTTGCGGAGATCATCAATGCGCTGCTCGCGCAGTCGGGTGCCGGCACCGGCATCACCGCCCCGGAGGAGGGGCTGTCCGGACTTGACTTCGCGTCATCCGGAACGCAGAGCCAGCAGTCCAACGCGCTCACCGGGCAGACCACCGGCGGCGCTCCGGCCGGCGGCGTCAGCAGGCAGACCATTGAGTTCCCGTGGCAGCAGGCGCGCGGCGGCGAGGAGGAGCAGAACGAGGTCAGCGCGCTCGTAGGCAAGAGCCGCGTCGTGCCCAATGCCGGCCAGAACTCGCTCCTCGTGCTCGCGGCGCCTGAGATCCAGCAGGCGATCCTGGACATGATCGACGATCTCGACCGACCCGGCCGTCAGGTGATGATCAATGCGATCCTGGCGGAGGTGGAGCTCGGCGACAAGTTCGCGATGGGCATCCAGTGGGGCCAGTACGGCGCCATCTCGCCCGCTGACCCGGCAAATGCGGTGGTGATCGGCGACCCGAACGCGCCGGACAGCCCGCTCAACTTCAGTGGCGGCAAGGACGGGCTCTTCGTGCCTCCGTTCACGACGCCTGGCGCCTTCAACTTCGGCGTCGATGCGACGGTGATCCTCCAGGCGCTCCAGCAGGACACGTCGGTGCGCATCCTGCAGCAGCCGCGAGTGTGCACGACGGACAACAAGGAGGCCATCTTCTTCAACGGCCAGGACGTGCCGTTCCTCGCGAGCACCGGGTTCGGCGCCAACACAGGCGGCGGCCAGGTGTCCGCCTTCGAGCAGATCTCGGTGGGCATCGGGCTGAATGTCCGGCCGCGCATCACCAAGGAGAAGAACGTCGCGATGGACATCCAGGTGCTCTACTCGAACCTGGCATCAGGCGTCACCGTGAATCCGGGCGGCAGCGGCAACCCCACCGTCACGCGACGGCAGACCAACACCACGGTCACGATCAAGAACGGGCAGACCGTCGTCATCGGCGGCATCCGGCTCGAGACGCAGGACTTCAAGAAGCAGGGATTCCCGATCCTCGGCGACATCCCGATCCTCGACCTGATCTTCGGATACCAGCAGGACCTGAAGATCGTGAAGGAGCTCGTGATCTTCATCACCCCGACCGTGATCGAGAATCCTGACGAGAACGACAGCAACTTCAACGTGCTTGAGCGCCAGCGCCTTGAGGCCCTGTCGAAGCCGCTGTCGCAGACGAGCAAGGACCTCGTCGAGCAGGGGCGCATCCTCGGCAAGGATGGCGTCGACCCGATCGCGCCGATCACCCCGAACATGGGGGCAGGACGCGCATCAGGCGGTGCGGCGACGGGCGCTGACGCAGGAACCTCTGCCGCCCCGGCATCCGAGCCTGCGCCGTCGGAACCCGCGCCGTCAGGATCGCCCGCTCCGTGAGCGCGAATGCCGCGTTGACCGCGCTCATCGCGTGCAGCGCCCTGCTCGGATGCGCATCGAGCGTCGCGCCACCTCGCACAGTGGCGACAGCCGCTCCAGAGGGCGGACCTCCCGCGCCGCGGGATCCGTCGGGTG
The DNA here is from genome assembly GCA_044234825.1 of Phycisphaerales bacterium. Classification (GTDB taxonomy): domain Bacteria; phylum Planctomycetota; class Phycisphaerae; order Phycisphaerales; family SM1A02; genus ZLKRG44. The sequence continues at coordinate 15,969 of JBIIIL010000001.1, read as the reverse complement.
CCGAAACGCGGTTCACCGGCGGCGAGATCCAGTACTCGTTCGTGCGGCTTGGCCGAGTGCCCCACGATGGCTTTGCGCTGCCGGTGAGCGACGCCTCGGGCTCCTTCATCGCGGTGCAGGAGCGCTCCTCCGCAGACTGGCCGACCCTGCTCGCCGCCGTGGACGGGGGCGTGCCGGAGGCAGGCACCGTGTCGATCTACGCCACCGAGGGCGCCTCGCTGAAGCACGTGTCCTCGTCCGGACCGGACCTCCTGCTCGGTCGGATGAGCACGCCAGGCTCAACAGCCATGGCCAATGCCCATGCTGCCGGAGTGCTGGTCGAGAGCCCCCGCCTTGACGGTTCGCGCTGGATCGGCGTGCTGCCGTGGGACTCGCCAGGTGCAGGCGCAACCGGTGCCGGTGGCGGCGATTCGCCTGTGCAGTGGATCGTCCGGGGAGATGGCGTACATGCCTTCGCCGCGGCGGGGCCCGGTGGCGCACTTGCGTGGAGCGTGCGCGAGCGCGGGGCCACTCACTTTGCCCTCGCGGTGCGTGATGCCCTTGAGGGCACTCGCGTGCTGCCGGCCCCCGACGGCGCGTCACTCGTGGCGCCATTCTTCTCGGCCGATGGGCGGCACCTGTATGCGCTTCGCCTTGGCGACGGCACGCTGACGCTCGTCGCGTACCCATGGCCCGCGCCGCGGGGCGCGGAGGCCTTCGCGGCGTGGAAGACCGTGGCCGAGCTGCCGCTGTCCTGGCGTGCAGATGCGCGCACGGCGTACCAGGCGGTCGTGCCGCTCGGCGCGTCCACGGCGACGACACGTGGGCACGCCATGATCTTCCATCCTCGGTTTGGACGCATCGCACTCTGGGATCCCGCTGACGGCACCGTCTCGCTCGCCTCGGCGGATTCGCTCGCAGCCACAGACCTCGGTCGCGATGCTCTTGCGGTCGGCGGAAGGCGGCGACTGGCGATGGAGCCATACCCGACGGCAGGCCGTGCGGTCGATGCCCGCGAAGGCATCAGCGTGATCGAGGATTCGTGGGTGCCGCGGGGATCCGCGGGCGCGGGTGGCAGCGGGATTCTCGCGGTCAGGCCGCAGGGCCGCGAGATTGAGTGCGCGCTGATCGAGCTGCGCGGACGCTAGTCCTCGTCGTCCTCGTCGTCTTCTTCGTCTTCCTCATCGTCGTCGTCGAAGTCGTCTGACGAGTCATCGTCCTCGTCGTCCTCGTCGTCTTCCTCATCATCATCGTCGTCGTCCTCCTCCTCGCCCTCTTCCTCTTCCTCCTCTTCTTCCTCTTCCTCTTCCTCTTCCTCTTCGTCGTCCTCCTCCTCGTCCTCATCAAGGTCATCGAAGTCGTCGAAGTCGTCCTCTTCCTCCTCCTCTTCGGAGTCCTGCTCGAAGGTGCCCTCGCGCTCCTCGTCAGCCTCAAAGCCATCCTCGTCAGCGAACTCCTCGTCGTCGAAGTCATCCCCCTCGTCGTCGAAGTCGACCTCGTCCTCATCCTCGTCGTCGTATGCCGAGACGGGCGGAAGGGTGCCGGGGATGAGCCAACGCGTGGCCTCGGAGGGATCCTGAAGGAGTCGGTTCGTCATGGGGACGGCGAGAGAATGTCCGCGAAGGGCAAGAATGTCAACCTGATGGAATTGGCACTGCATAACTGGAGTCCTTCCCTGCGGGAACCACGATCCACCCGTCGATGGCAATCGGCGTGCCAAACGTCTGCGCGGGCACCTCGACCGATATCGGCGCGCCGAGCATCTTGAGCCCATCGGACCAACCCAGCAGCTGGAGCCGGAGGCGGGAGCGGACCCTGCCTCCCATGCCCACGGCCGGATCCACGCGGCCGGCCTGCTCGGTCACCACAAGGCCGGCGCCGACCGGGCATGCGGCGTGCAGGGTGCGCCCTGGAATCGAAACGCTGGCCCCGACCTGCGCACCGTCGAGGCTGAACAGCGCCGCGCCCTGCTCGTCGCCTGCCACGATGACATCGCCGCTGCGCATGAACTCGATCCACTCTGGCGCGCGTGGCATGCGCTGCGTGAGCAGCGCGAACGCGTCGGGATCGAGGCTCCCATCGCTCCAGCGGATCGCCTGCGGCGCACGTGCCTCTGAACTCAGCAGGAACGTGCGGAAGGTCCCGTCGATGCCGATGCTCCGAAGGCTCGCGGGATCGTCCCTGATCCACGGCACATGGTCAGCCGCAAGATCCCACCGGCTGGTGCCTGCATCGTGACCGACGGCAACCTGCCCGGGCGCCACGATGCGCACCCACCGGATGGGGCCGATGGCCCGATCGGCGAGCACCGCCACCGGCCGGCCCGTGGCGCGGTCGAGCGCGACGGCTTGCGCCTCGCCCCCTCCGCCGCTGCCGACCCCAGCCACGATCACGACCGAGTCATCCGTGTCTGCACCGATGATCTCCCGAAACGCGCCCTTCGACGTCCAGCGTGGTGTGCCTTCCGCGGCGTCGATCGCCGCGATGGCGCCATCGGCGCGAATGAGCACGACGTCTGCGGGTCCCGGGAACACTCCTTCGAGCCGAAGCGTGCTCTCGCGGACCGTCCGCGGCACCGGCTCGGGTCCCGCGGCACGCTGATGGAGCTCGCCATCGAGCAGCGCATCCAGGTCGGGGATGGACCACTTCGGTGCGCCTGCGTCGTCAATCAGGCTCAGCGAGGAACGGTCGGCATCCATCGCCTCCCACAGCACTGCGCCAGCTGCGGTGTGCTGCACGATCGTGGGCGACTGCCCTCCAAGAGGCAGCCGCCAGATCTGCTGCAGCGAGTCCGCCGACAGGCAGGAAAGGCTCCCGCGCTCAGTGAGCCACAGGCGATCAGTCGGTCGTGTCGTCCGGGCGCGTGCCGTCATGGCCGTGGGATCGCCGCGAAGCAACCGCACGGCGCGCGATCCCTGGGATCCCGCCACGCGCGGCTCACCCCGCACCAAGGATGCGGATGCCATCTGCGCCCGCACCCGTGACGCAGGCTCCCCCTTTCGGGAGGGCAGCGCCACATCCATGCCCGACATGACCGCGAGGTCCACAAGCCTGGCCGCCGTGTCCGGGAGCGTTTCGCGCTCGAGCACGGCGAGTGCCCGGTCGAGCACTGCAGCGAGGAGCGCCGGATCCTTGAGCGCAATCGACTCGTTCACGGCCACTGCCGCGGTGGCGGCAGCACGCACGCGGTCGCCGGCGTTGGCAGCGGCCTCGCTGGCGGCGATCCATGCCTCCGCAGCCTCACGCGAGCACGCTGACGTGCGTGCGTAGCGGATCAGCGCATCAGTGTCCGCGCCATTGCCCGGCGGCCGCGTTCCTGCCGATCGCGCCGCAGCACCTGCCTTCGCCGGATCGAGCGCGACGAGGCGGTCCCGCGCAGCGACGCCGGCGCGAAGCAGACGCGCATCGTCCCCGGCGGGCGCGATCCAGCTCTCGCGAAGCGCTCCATCCGAGAGGACCCTCCGCCACACGGCGGCAGCGGCGGCGAGCCTTCCCGAGCGCTCGAACCAGTCGCCCTGGATCAGCAGCGCCTGCGCGCGCCGCGCGGGGTCGCCTTCGCGGGCGATCACCCGATCGAACAGCTCGCTCGACTCCTGCGGATCGAGCATGCCGGTGCATGCGACGTCGACGAGCAGCGCCGCGACTCGGCCCGGGAGCTCCGGGCGACCTGAGCCGGCACGCGCGCCATCGCGTGCCAGCCACTCCGATGCCAATCGCGACGCGCTCCTGGCGAGATCGGGCCGCGACGACGCAATGGCCAGCTCGAGCAGCCCTGCCATGGCGGTGGGATCGCCATCGGCTGCGGCCTTGGCGAGGAACTGCTCGGTCCGCGTCGAGTCCACGAACATCGCGAGCGCGTCATCGGTCGCCATGGAGCCGATCCCATCGCGCAGCGATGGGTTCGCGTGCGCACCCACCTCGAGCACCGCGACCTCGGCTCCATCATCAGCGGCGCGCACCGCAACCTGGCCTCCGGTTGGGATGGCCACCGCACATCGACCGTCCGAGAGCGTGCCGACCTGCACGCGCCCGATCACAGGCGCAGCGCCTGCCGGCGATCGCGATCCGGACTGGGCACCGCACGACCAGCGGGGTGCGCGAAGGTCATCCGCGCCGAAGCAGATGACCTCCTCGCCGATCCCCAGCACATGCGCGCCATCGGCGCCCGCAAGGAGCCACCTCGTGCCGCGCCACGCCGTGCCGCTCCCGATGGGCACCAGCGACAGTTGCCGGCCGTCTGACGCATCGAGGACCTGCACATGCTGCTGGTCAGGATCGATCAGCATGATGCGGTTGCCGCACACGGCCGGCCGCTGCAGCTGCCAAGGCTCGAGGTCCCACCGCGCATCGCGGATCGGAACCTGGTCGCGCCGGAGCCACATCACGCGGCCATCCACGCACGAGAGCCGCGCGGTCACTCCCGCGCCCGTGTGGAACACGAACGAGTCGCGCATCGCCACGGGCGTGGCGCAGGGCCTGATCGCAGAAGAGGTCACCCGGATTCCCGGAGTCGATCCCAGGGGCGCGATCCACTGGACCGTTCCGTCCTGCACCGCGATGCCAACCGCCAGCGAGATGGTCTCCTGCCGGGGCGAGACCCGCCGAAGCAGCAGCGCCACCGTGTCCTCGACCACAGCGGGCGAGCCCACGATGAAGGTGCCGTCGAGGCCAAGCCGCGCGTGCCAGCGCGGCTGGAACTCCCAGAGCCTGCGCCCGTCGTCGATCGAGCAGCAGATGAGCCTTCCGCCACCTTCGCGGTCGATGCCGCCGTCACGATCGCCACCGCTGGAGTGGCCACTCACGGCGAGCACCCTGTCGCCGCAGATCACAGGCACGCTCAGGTCGCCAACCGTCCCTTCGCGCACGGCACCAGGCGACATCATCAGCAGGCTCCATAGCGGCTCGCGCGTGAAGATGCCTAGCGCCTGCAGTCGATGGCCCTCGTTGACGATCACCAGGCCCCTCGAGATCGCAGGCACGCTGACGAGGTACCTGCCGCGCTCGTTCGCGGCCTCGGGAAGCATCGGCGGTCGCTGCCTCGCATCCGAACCTGCCTCGATGCGCCGCTTCAGCGACTGGTCAAGCGGCTCCTGCCACAGCCGGATCGGCGCGCGACTGATGTTGCCGAAGGGCTGCGGCGACAGCGGATCGTTGACCTCCTCCCGCGTCGCAGGCGCAGGCGAGGCGACCAGCGCACGCAGCGCTGCCGCCTCCGGCGAAGAGGCCGGATCGAGCCGCGCGGCCGAAGCCTCCGCACGCGCACGGTCTCCAGCGCCCCACGCGGCAAGCGCCTCGATCCTCCATGCGCGCCGCTGCACGTCGCCACTGAGGTCCGGATGACCGACGACCGAATCGAGCAGCGCGAGCGCCTTGCCGAACCGTGCATGGACAAGCGCCTCATCCGCACGCAGCAGCTGGGCCTCGAGCCCAGCCGACGTGAGCAGCCGCTGCGCTGCCGCGCCGGCCGCCTCTCCCTCGGCAACCTGGCGCACGGCCTCCGCAGACTCGAGCGCTCGCCACCTGCGCAGGACCTCGGGGTGCCCGCGCAGCAGGCGCTCAGCGACGGACTGCGCATCGCTGAACCGATCTGCGTCCTCGGGCATCGGCACCAGCTTGCGCCCGAACTCCGCGAGTACCTGCCTGATCAGGCGGGCGGACTCTGCGGGGTTGGCGGAAGCCTGATCGGCGGCCTGCGCAAGCATCTGGATTGCCGTCGGCGAGTCATCGACCGCCACTGTGGCGCGCTCCTGCGCCGCGGCGTGCCACGATGCGCATGCCGCGGCGGCTGTGACGCACGCCCAACGGTGCAGTCGTGGCAGGAACTTGCGCACGAGCCGATCCTACGGGGCTTGTCAGGGACCGCACCGCAGAATCAGCGCCTGCCCGCGGCCGACGGGGACGCTCAAGGGCACTCGAATCCGCGCTAGAGTGCCGGGATGAGTCCTCCACGTGCGGACCGGACGCGGTCGCCGAGTACGCCTGCCGTCATTCTGGGTGCAGCCCTGCAGGCCACGATGCTCGCAGGGTGCGCCGGCGATCCCAAGATCACGGTGACTGGCGTCGACCGTGTCGTGAAGGGATCGAGCGCGGACGAGTACGCGGTCCGCATCAGGCTCGAGAACCCGACCGAGGATCCCCTCGTGCTGGACCGGTGGAACTACTCGCTCGACACCGATGCGGGGCGCTACAGCGGCGAATGGGTCGCGTCACGCACGCTGCCGCCGGGCACGGGTACCGAGGTCTCGATCCCGGCGGTGCTGCAGCGCGATGGGGAGGAGGTCGCCACGCGCTGGCGCGTCAATGGCTCCGTGCGCTACCTGCTTCCGGGCCGACTCGCCGAGACGCTCTTCGACATCGGGCTGAGCCGACCCGAAGCGCTCTTCTCGGGAGAGGGCACCATCGCGGCGAAGGAGGGAGCGACCGTGCCGACGGCAGCGCCGCTGCCCGGCACGGAGACGATTCCCGCATCCGCGACTCCGTGAGTCAGCGCGCGAGCGCGTCGTCCATCAGTCGCTGGTGCAGGCCGAGCAGGCGCGGATCTCCCTCCGGGACGCCAGCTCCGGTGACCTGCGCGTACGAGCCATCGGGCTGCATCTGCCATGCCAGGCGCGCATCACCGAGGCATGACTGGAGCAGCGACCAGAGCCTGCGGCGGTGCGCAGGGTGCTGGATCGGCGTCGCAGCCTCCACACGCGTCTGCAGGTTGCGGTACATCCAGTCGGCGCTGCCGATCAGGAAGTCGCCCTCCTCCGGATCCTCCTTGCCGCCCGAGAACCAGAAGATGCGGCTGTGCTCGAGGAACCTGCCCACGATGGAGCGCACGCGGATGTTCTCGCTCAGTCCAGGCACGCCGGGGCGCAGGCAGCAGAAGCCGCGGACGATGAGGTCCACCTGCACGCCCGCCTGGCTCGCCGCATAGAGGGCGTCCATCACGGCGCGGTCCTCGATCTGGTTCATCTTCGCGATGACGCGGCCCTGGCCGCCCGCCCTCGCGATCGCCATCTCGCGCTCGATGAGCTCGATGAACCGGCGCTTCATGGTGACCGGCGCGACCAGCAGGCGGTGGTACTCGCGCTGGAGCGACCGGCCCGTCATGTAGTTGAAGAGGCCAACAAGGTCCTCGGTGATGAGGGGGTCGCAGGTGAGCAGGCCCAGGTCCTCGTACACGCGCGCCGTGCGGGAGTTGTAGTTGCCTGTGCCGATATGGCCGTAGCAGCGGATGCCACCCGCCTCCTGCCGCACCACAAGCGCCGTCTTGGTGTGGGTCTTGAGGCCGATGACGCCGTACGTGACGTGAACGCCGGCATTCTCGAGCTTGCGGGCCCACTCGATGTTGCGCGCCTCGTCGAAGCGCGCACGCAGCTCGACCAGCACGGCGACCTGCTTGCCGCTCTCCGCAGCGCGGATGAGGCTCGCGATGAAGGGGCTGTCGCCGCTCGTGCGGTAGAGCGACTGCTTGATGCAGAGGACCTTGGGATCGAGTGCGGCCTGGGTGACGAACCTCTCCACCGTCGAGTCGAACGACTCGTACGGATGGTGCACCAGGATGTCCCCGGCGCGAATCGCCGCGAAGATGTCCGCGTCCTCGTCGAGCCCGCGCGGCGTCACTGGCGTCCAGCGCGGGTACTTGAGCTCGGGCAGGTCGACGTCGCACACGGGCGCGAGGCATCCGTAGTCGATGAGCCCGTGCGTCTCGTAGACGTCCTCAGGGCCCACATCGAGCTCCTCCATGAGGAACCGGAGCAGGCGCGGATTCGCGCCATGGCCCACCTCGAGGCGCACCACATCGGCGAATCGCCGCTCCTTGAGCTTCTGCTCGACAGCCTCGAGCAGCGTCTCGGCGTCATCCTGCTCGGGCTCGATCTCCGCATCGCGCGTGACGCGGAAGAGCACCACCTGCAGGATCTCCATGCCGGGAAAGAGCTCGCCGAGGTTGTGCTCGATGATCTCCTGCACGGAGATGAAGCGGCGGCCGCCGCGGAACTCGTACATGCGGCCGGGCACGTCGGGGACCTTGACGCGCGCGAACAGCGTCTCCGTCTCGCCGGGCCGGCGCACCACAAGGCCCAGGGACACGCTCATGTTCGAGATGAACGGGAAGCGGTGCCCCGAGTCGACCGCGAGCGGCGTGAGGATCGGGAAGACGTTTCGCCGGAACCACAGGCGCGCCTCGTCCCGCTCCGCCTCGCCCAGCTCCTCCCACTCGACGACCGAGATTCCGGCCGCCTTCAGCGCGGGAAGGATGCTGTCGCGGTAGCAGTCCGCCTGCACCTGGTCGAGACCGCGCACGCGCTCGCGCACCGCGTGAAGGAGCTCCGAGGGCGACATCGGCTCGGGCACCGGGCCGAAGCGACCGGTGTCGACGGCATGGCGGATCCGTCCGACCCGCTTCATGAAGAACTCGTCGAGGTTCGCGCTGAAGATCGTGAGGAAGCGCAACCGCTCGAGCAGCGGCGTGCGCTGGTCTGTCGCCATCGACAGCACCCTGCGGTTGAACTCGAGCCAAGACAGGTCCCGGTTGAGGAACCGCGACGGGTCGCCCCACTCCGCGGCGGAGCCTTGCGCCGCCGCGGACACGCCGCCTGCTGGCGGATCGACCGGGGCCGCAGGGTCCTGGACCGGTCCGCCCGGAAGGTCACCGAGGAAATCGGCATGCGGATGGTGGGCGCGGTGCGATGCGCCCGCGTGGTCACGCTTCCTGCGGCTCACGTCGACACCTCGGGGGGGATGAAGCGCGCGGCGCAGCCTGGGGCCTCCGTGACACGCACCGAGGCGACCCGGACTCCACGAGGGAGCTGCGGCAGGAGCGTGTCCGCGATGAACTTCGCCACGTGCTCTGCGGTCGGATTGAGGCGGTCAAAGGGAGGCGTCTCGTTCAGGTGCCTCGAGTCCATCGGCCTCACGATGGCGTCGACCTGCCGCTCGAGCGCATGGAAGTCGCAGAGGAGCCCATCGCCATCCAGACCGGTGCCGCTGACGGTCACCGTGACCTCCCAGTCATGGCCGTGGACGGGCTCCCGGACGCCGCGCATCAGGATCGCATGCGCAGCAGAGAAGCGCCTGCGGATCTCGAGCTCGAACATGACGCGAGTATAGCCCTGCACATATAAAGCCACGCATGTCCGCGCAGACCGCAGAGGCGCCCCTGATGCTGTCCGTGTCCGGAGCCCGCGGCATCGCCGGCGTCACCATGACGGCCGAGACCGCCGCCCGGTTCGGCGCTGCGGTCGGCACGGAGCTCCGCGCCGCGGTGACGGCGGGCTCGAGGCCGAAGGTGGTCGTTGGCCGCGACGGGCGCGCATCGGGCGAGTGGATCGCGCCGGCCGCGATCGCGGGCCTGCGCGCATGCGGATGCGATGTCGCGGACATCGGGATCTGCGCCACGCCGACGGTGGCCGTGATGATCGGCGCGCTCGGCGCGCATGGCGGGCTCATGTGCACCGCCAGCCACAACCCGATCGAGTGGAACGGCCTGAAGGCGCTCGACCGCGACGGGCTTGCGCCGCCGCCCGAGGCTGCGGGCCGCATCATCGCCCGATTCCGGTCGGGAGATCTCGCGTGGGAGCGCGGGCATTCGCGCGGAGGCGACCTGACGGCGGTGAGCGGCGCCGACCGTACGCATGTGGACCGCGTGCTCTCGCAGGTCAACGTGGCCTCCATCGCTGGCGCGCGCATCGCGGTCACCCTCGACAGCGTCAACGGCGGCGGAGCGTCGTCGGGACGCATGCTGCTCGAGGCGCTCGGCTGCGACCTCGTGCACCTCAACGGCGAGCGCACCGGCACCTTTGCGCATGTGCCCGAGCCGACCGAGCGCAACCTTGCGGGCCTCGCGGCCGCGGTCGGCGAGCGTGCCGCGCGCATGGGCACGGCAGCGCTGCCGCTCGTGGGATTCGCGCAGGACCCCGACGCCGACCGCCTCGCGATCATCGACGAGCGCGGCCGCTACATCGGCGAGGAGTGCACGCTCGCGCTGTGCGCGCGCCGGATCCTCGCGCGCAGCGGGGCTGTGGCGCTGGCGGCGAACCTCTCCACGAGCCGCATGATCGATGACATCGCTGCGGCGGTGCCCGGTGCGCGAGTGACCCGATCGGCTGTCGGCGAGGCGAACGTGGTCGCCGCCATGCGCGCCGCTGGAGCCACCCTCGGCGGCGAGGGCAACGGCGGCGTGATCTGGCCTGCCGTGTGCCTCGTGCGCGACTCGCTGTCGGCGATGGCGCTTGTGCTCGAGCTCATGGCCGCCGAGCGCAAGGCGCTCTCGCAGCTCGTGGCGGAGCTGCCCCGGTATGCGATGGTCAAGCGCACGCTCGACCTCAGCGCGGTGGGCGGGATCGCCGCGGTGCCTGGGCTGCTTCGCAAGGTGGCCGATGCGCACGCGGCGCAGGCCGCCGCGTCGGTGAGCGAGCTCGACGGGGTCAGGATCGACGTGCCGGAGGGGTGGGTGCACTTCCGCGCCTCCAACACCGAGCCGATCATGCGCATCATCGCCGAGGGCCGCACGCCTGACGACGCGCTGCGGCTGGCGCGCGGATGCGCCGCATCCGCGGGCCTCACCCTCCCGGAGTGACCGCCGGGATCCGGCTCTCCATGAGCTGCTGCGCGTGCGGCTGCACCGAGCAGTCGATGTCCAGCACGAAGAAGCCGCCGCGGCGGTGGCGGAGGACCTGAGGCCACATGAACTGGCGGTCAGTGTCGGGGATCCGGACGCTGGCCACTTCGGCGGTGGGCACCCAGATCAGCTGCCCCTCGTCCATGTCTGTGGCGCCGAGCTCCTCGTGGCGGACCGGACGGGTGCACTCGAACAGGAAGAGCAGCCAGTGGTGCTGCCCGGCATACGCACGCTCGGCCACCATCCCGAACAGCCGCATCTCGCCGCGCTGCAGCTGAACGCCGGTCTCCTCGTGCGCCTCGCGCAGCGCGCACTCGTGCGGCGACTCGCCGCGCGCGATCTCCACCTTGCCGCCCACCGGCGAGTGCATTCCCGCGTTGGGCTGCTTGCGCCTGTGCAGCAGGAGGAGCCGATCCTCCGAGTCCCACAGGTAGCACAGGACCGCCACGCGGTAGGGCAGCGACGCAGTCTCGTACCGAGGGTGGTCGAGGTCTGACATGGAGCCTCAGGCGACAGCGGTGGCGGCGCGGGACGGCGATGCGGGCGCATCGAGCGAACCCCGGCTGTGCGCCAGGAGCGCGCGAACCTGCGCGCGCGCGTGCTCCGACGCGCGCACGAGCGGAAGCCGCACCGCGCCGCTGTCGAGTCCCATGAGCTCGAGCGCGCACTTGACGGGCACCGGGTTCGTGTCGATCGAGAGCAGCCCGCGGGCCAGCGGATAGAGGGACTCGTGGATCTGGCGCGCCGACGCGAGGTCGTTCGCCGCGAGCGCGGTGCACATCGCGCTGACGCGCGCCGGCGCGATGTTGGAGATCACGCTGACCACGCCGACCGCGCCCACCGAGGCGAACCCGATGGTCAGGCTGTCGTCGCCCGACAGGATCGGCAGGGCGCAGCGCCGGCGGATCTCGCTCGCGGAATCGAGCGATCCGGTGGCTTCCTTGATCGCCACGATGTTGGGATGCGCGCCCAGGCGCTCGACGGTCTCCGGGAGTATCGCGACGCCGCACCGGCCCGGGATCGAGTAGAGCACGACAGGCAGGTCGCTCGAGTCGGCGACCGTCATGAAGTGGCGGTAGATGCCCTCCTGCGAGGGCTTGTTGTAGTACGGCGCGACATGCAGTGCAGCGTCGGCGCCGTGCGCGGCCACGGCGCGGTGCATGCGCACCGCATGGGCCGTGCTGTTGGAGCCCGCGCCCGCGATCACCTGCACGCTGCGCGCACGCGCGACCGCGGCGGCGCGCTCGACGACCGCCAGATGCTCATGCTCCTCGAGGGTGGGCGCCTCGCCGGTCGTGCCGCACGGCACGACGCTCGTCACGCCCGCTTCGCACTGCCTCAGGACCTGCGCGTCGAGCCTCGCGAGGTCGACGGACGATCCGTCGTCCGAGAAGGGCGTGACGATGGCGGTGTGGGCGCCGACGACGCGAATCCGTGCGTGCATCCGGCGGATCCTACAGCGGGCCGGCGGCCCGATCCGTGCGGTCATCCGCGCACGGTGCCCATCGCGTCGCGCATCTGCGAGACTGCCGTGCGCATCCCGGCGATCACCGCCCTGCTCACGATGGCATGGCCGATGTGCAGCTCGTGCAGCCCCGGCAGCGACGCGACATGCGCCACGTTCTCGTAGTGCAGCGCGTGGCCGGCATTGAAGCGCATGCCCGCGGCGGCTATCGCCTCCCCCGCCGCGCGGACTCTCGCGAGCTCTCCGCTCGCCCGGGCGCCGAGACCGCCCTCCGCGTGCACTGCGTGCGCATACGGGCCGGTGTGCACCTCGCTGATGCGCGCCCCGACGCGCGAGGCAGCCTCGACCTGCCGCAAGTCCGCATCGATGAAGATGCTGCACGGGATGCCCGCATCCGCGAGTGCCGCGATCGCATCGCGCACCCGCGACTCGCTGCCGATGACGTCGAGCCCGCCCTCGGTGGTGATCTCGAGCCGGCCTTCGGGCACCAGCATGGCCGTCGCAGGGCGGATGCGACGCGCGATCGCGACCATCTCGACGGTGACCGCCATCTCGAGGTGCAGCGGCACCGACACCGCGCCGCGCAGGCGCTCCACGTCGGAATCCTGGATGTGGCGCCGGTCCTCGCGCAGGTGCACCGTGATGCCGTCGGCGCCGCCGCGCTGCGCCTCGAGCGCGGCCTCGATCGGATCCGGCTCCCACGTGCGCCGGGCCTGCCTCACGGTCGCCACGTGGTCGATGTTCACGCTCAGGAGAGGCATGGGGCTATCCTAGATGGCTTCATGTCCGACTTCGCACGTCAGCTCGAGCAGCTCGAGGCAGACCTGGTGGCGCAGGGCGGCCGGGTGCTCGACCTCCTGACGCGCGCGGTCGAGGCGTACTTCGAGCACGACCAGGACAAGGCGCGGCGCGTGGTCGCCGATGATGACCTCGTGGACCAGGTCGACGTCGAGATCGAGCGCACATCGATCCCGCTGCTTGGCCTCGGCGAGCGGAGCGAGCACGGCATCCGGTCGGTCCTCACCATCGTCAAGGTCAACAACGAGCTCGAGCGCATCGCGGACTGCGGCGTGAACGTCGCCGAGCAGGTGATCGGCCACGAGCGGACCTCCGAGCGCGTGCCGCCCACATTCCGCGTGATGGCCAACAGCGTGCTCGGGATGCTCCGGGATGCGATCAAGGCGCTCGCGACGCGGGATCCGGCGCTCGCGCGGCAGGTGCTGCTCTTCGACGACACCGTGGATCGCTTCCGCAACGAGCTTCTCCTCAATGCCCAGGAGCAGGTGGCCCTGGGCACATTCGGCGTGCAGTTCGCGTTCCGGCTCTCGGGCGTGACGCGGAGCCTCGAGCGCGTCGCGGACCATGCGACCAACATCTGCGAGCAGGTCATCTACCTGAGGACGGGCAAGATCGTTCGACACCAGCCTGAAGGCTGGTCGGAGCCCGTCGAGCCGTCGGAATGAGCGGACCGGGCACCAGCAGCGCGGGATCCCTTGCGGCACGGCACGCTGCGGTCGCCGAGCGGCTGCGCCCGGTCGGGCAGGAGCACGCGCTCGCGTTCTGGGCCAGGCTTGATGATGCAGCGCGCGACGCCCTGCTCACCCAGATCGAGTCCATCCCGCTTGACGTGGTCGACCGCGAGGCGCGCGCCATTCGCGGCGACCGCGCATCGGCGGAGGCAGTGCCCGGGGACCTCGAGCCTGCGCCGGTCCTCCGGCGGCGCGACATCGACGCGCGCCACTGGTCCGGGATCGGCGCGCGCATCATCGGCGAGGGACGCGTGGCCTGCTTCACCGTGGCAGGCGGCCAGGGCACGCGGCTCGGCTGGGATGGCCCCAAGGGGATGTTCCCCGCGACGCCGCTGACCTCGAAGTCGCTGTTCCAGGTGTTCGCCGAGGGCATTGCCGCCGCGCGCGCGCGCCACCGCGCGATGGTGCGCTGGTACGTCATGACAAGCCCGCTCAACCATGCGCAGACGCACGAGTTCCTCGCCGCGCACTCGTGGTTCGGCCTCGGCGCGGACACGGTCACGCTCATCCCCCAAGGCACCCTTCCCTCGCTGTCGCGCGATGGGCGGATGCTGCTGGCCTCGGAGTCCTCCATCGCCGTGAATCCCGATGGCCACGGCGGCGCAGTGCGCGCGCTCCGAGACGGCGGCGCGCTCGAGCAGATGCGGCGCGAGGGCGTCGACACGCTGAGCATGTTCCAGGTCGACAACCCGCTGGTGCGCGTGGTGGACCCGCTGTTCATCGGCCTGCACGCCGAGCACCCGGCAAGCTCCGCCGAGGCCTCGAGCAAGGTCGTCCCCAAGCGCAATGCAGCCGAGAAGGTCGGCGTCTTCTGCACGTGCGGAGGACGCACGATGGTGGTCGAGTACAGCGACCTGCCTGCGGGGCTTGCGTCGAGCGTCGGTCCGGACGGGGCGCTGCGCTTCGCGGCTGGATCGATCGCGATCCATGCGTTCGGGGTTCCCTTCCTCTCGCGGATCGCCGAGGGCGCGGGCGCCCTGCCCCTTCATCACGCCGCCAAGAGGGTCCCTCACATCACGGTCCCCGACGGGCGAATGGTCGATCCGCAGTCGCCGAACGCGGTGAAGCTGGAGACATTCATCTTTGACGCCGTCCCGCTGGCGCGCAAGGCGCTGGTGCTCGAGACGGACCGCGCTGAGGAGTTCGCCCCGATCAAGAACGCGGAGGGGGAGGACTCGCCCGCATCGAGCCGGAGTGCCCAGCTCGAACGCGCCGCGCGCTGGCTCGAGTCGCGCGGGACGCGAGTGGCGCGGGACGCCTCCGGTGCGCTGCGCTGCGAGATCGAGATCTCCCCCCGCACGGCCTGCGATGCAGGTGAGCTGCCCGCTGACCGCGTCCCGGGCGAGGTCAGCGCAGGCGAGCGCCTGCTGCTGTAGCGGCCGGCTCGGCGACGTCGCGCACGCGGGCAAAGATGCCGCGGAAGCCGTCGACCTTGAGCTCGGCGACGAGGTCGAGCACGAGTCCCTCGGAGAGGCGCGCGAGCTGCGCGGCCTGCCGCCACCAGACGCACCGCAGCTCGCGGCGCTCGGCACCTTCGACGGATGCGACGAACTCGGCGTGCTCCCGCTCGCGGCCGAACGCACGCGGGCGGCCGACCACACGGACCCGCGCGACGAGCACGGTCGGCACAGGCCATCCGTGGCCGAACGGACCCATCCTGCCGAGGGACCGGATGGTGCGCTCATCGAGATCCCCGGCGCCCGCAGTGCAGTCGATCGCATGCAGACGGGGCGGAGCGGCGCCGATGTGCGAGGCCGCGTGATCGGAGAGCGCCTCGCGGAAGGCGCCCAGCGATGACGCATGCAGCGCCACTCCCGCAGCCGCGGCATGGCCACCCCAGCGAAGCAGGTGCGGCGCGCAGGCATTGAGCCCCTCGAGGATCGAGTAGCCCTCGATGCTGCGTGCGGAGCCCTGGCAGACGCCGTCCTCGATGGAGAGCAGGACGCTCGGCAGTCCGGTGCGCTCCACGACACGCGCGCTGGCGATGCCCACGATGCCGCGAGGCCATGCGGCATCGGCGAGCACGACGGCGCCACGCGAGGCCCCGATGCCCTCGCGCTCGACGCGCTCGACGGCACGCTGGTGCACCATCCGCTCGAGCTCCTTGCGCCGGTCATTCATCGCCACGAACGACGCGGCGAGCGCGGTGACGCGCGCCAGCACTTCCGGCGAAGGCTCGCCGAAGGCCCGGAATCCGCTGCCGCGCTCTGCGGGCATCGAGAGCAGCTCGACGGCCGCGTTCGCGTCGCCGATGCGACCGCTGGCGTTGAGGACCGGCCCGACCGAGAACTGGACCTTCTCCACGTCGACCTCGCTGCCCGGTCGAATGCCGCATGCCCTCGCCAGCGCGGCAAGCCCCGGCACTCCGGTGCGGTCGAGTCGCGCAAGCC
>JBIIIL010000269.1:0-3306 GCA_044234825.1 Phycisphaerales bacterium | reverse complement strand
AGCGCCGCAAGCAGCTGCTCCACCTGCACGTGCGGTGGCAGGCTGATCAGGCGCCGGCGCAGGGCCGTCACCGTCTTGAGCTCCTTCTCCGACATGAGCAGGTGCTCCTTGCGGGTGCCGCTGGCGGCGAGGTTGATCGCCGGGAAGACGCGCTTCTCCGAGATGTTCCGGTCGAGGATGAGCTCCATGTTGCCGGTGCCCTTGAACTCCTCGAAGATGATCTGGTCGGCGCGCGAGCCGGTGTCCACCAGGCAGCTGGCGATGATCGTGAGCGATCCGCCCTCCTCGGCCTTGCGCGCAGCGCCGAAGAGCTGCTTGGGCACCTCGAGCGCGCGCGAGTCGAGGCCACCCGACATCGTGCGGCCGGAGCTCCCGTAGCGGCGGCTGTTGTTGAACGCGCGGCCGAGCCGGGTCAGCGAGTCGAGCAGCACCACCACATCCTTGCCCGCCTCGACCATGCGCTTGGCGCGCTCGATCGCGTAAATGCCCAGCTCGGTGTGGCGCGCGATGTCCTGGTCGTTGCTCGAGGCGAGCACGTGCGCGGGAACGTTGCGCTTGAAGTCGGTGACTTCCTCGGGACGCTCGTCGATCAGGAGCGCGACAAGCTCCACGGAGGGGTGGTTGTGCTTGATGCCGAAGGCGATGTTCTGCAGCAGGATCGTCTTGCCGGCCTTCGGCGGCGCGACAATGAGGCCGCGCGTTCCGAACCCGATCGGGCAGAACAGGTCGATGAGCCTGCACGCCGGCGGGCACCCCCGGTACTCGAGCGACATCCGAGGCTGCGGGTCAAGCGGGGTGAGGTCTGCGAACGCCTTGCGCGCGGCGTACTGCTCAGGGGGCAGCCCCTCGATGTCGACGATGCGCTCGATGAACAGCCGCGACCTTCGCCCGAGACCGCCGCCGCGGCTCTTCCCGGACTTGCGCTCGACCGCCTCAGCCGTGATCCGTGCCGCCTGCCGCAGGGGGAGACCCTGCGCGAGCTGTGGCGGAATGACGGGGTCGTCCGGGCCGGATACGGGTCCATCGCTGAACTGCCGGACGCGTCCCTCGTGGCCTGCGCCGAGGTCAATGATCCCACTGATGGTTGACATTCGAGATCCTGCAGGCGGAAGGCCGCTGGACCGGGTGCAAGTAGAGACGGCGGACCCCAGTGCTGTCAAGCCAAGGCACGCGCCGTCGCCGCAGCAACGCCGGCGTTGGCGCACAGCAGCGCAAGGTTCGCGGCCACCGTCCGGATCCCTTCGGTGCCCGCAGCCATGGTGCCGAGCAGGAACGGCGTGACCTCGGCCCCGCGGACGCCGCGCCGATGCGCCGCGTCCAGCGCAGCCGCGAGCCCGGTCTCGGCGCGTTCCGTGTCGACGACCCACCGCTCCGGGCACGCCTGCGCCAGCAGCGCGCCGCACGAGGGCCTGATGCGCCAGTGGCATTCCAGCAGGCGCGCAGCCTCCGCAGCGCTCTCCACGCGCTCCGCAAGCCTCAGTGACGGATCCGGCGCGGTTGTGAATCGCGGGAACGCGCTCGTGCGGTACCCGAGCACCGGGACACCCAGCGCCTCAAGCGCCTCCAGCGTGGCGCCCAGGTCGAGAAGGCTCTTTGCGCCTGCGCTCACGACGCACACCGGGTGCGTCGCCAGCGCCATCAGGTCGGCGCTCACGTCCAGATGCGAGCTCCAGTTGCGGTGGATGCCGCCGATGCCGCCCGTGGCGAAGATCCGGATGCCGGCCAGCGCGCAGACCGCAACGGTCGCCGCCACCGTCGTGCCGCCGGTGCGCCGACGGAATGCGGCGGGGCCCAGGTCACGGAGCGAGAGCTTCGCGGGCGACGGCTCGCGAGCGACGGCCTCGAGCTCCTCAGGCGTAAGCCCCACACGGACGTGCCCGTCGATCATGGCGATCGTGGCGGGCACTGCGCCATGCGCGCGCACCGCGCGCTCGGCGATGCGCGCCGCGGCGAGGTTCGCGGGAATCCCGCTGTCCCAGTGCGCGTGGGCCTCGAGGAAATCGCCGGGCATCTCGATCGGCGACCGCGGGAGCCCGTGCGTGATGATCGTGGACTCGAGCGCGACGACCGGCTGCCGGCGCGCCAGCGCGTCCGCCACCTCTTCGGAGCATGTGAAGGCCGGCTTGGCCGGTCCCGAATCCAAGGCGGCGCTCATCGCTTGCGGGATGCCACGCGGCCGCCGAGCCTGCGCGGAGGCGGTGCCGTGGGCACGAGCCCGCCGGGGAATCGCGACGCATCGGAGGGGTCGACCTTGGTCACGGCCACGATGTCGCGCGACTTGGAGTCGTCGCTCTCGGCCTTGCGGCGCTCGGCGAGCTCGCGGTGCGCCGCGACGTCCGCAGGCACGGGCCCTGGCATGAAGTCCTCGAACTTGCGCGAGGGGATCTCGACATTCGCGAGCTGCTCGATGGCGCTGAGCAGGTCCCCCTGGTCCGGGCACACGAGGCTCCATGCCACGCCCTCCCGGCCCGCGCGCGCCGTGCGGCCGATCCGGTGGATGTAGACCTCGGGGTCCTCGGGAAGGTCGTAGTTCACGACGTGCGAGATGTCGTCGACGTCGAGGCCGCGGGACGCGAGGTCGCTGGCCACGAGCACGCCGAGGGAGCCCTCGCGAAGCTTGTCCATGACCTTGTCGCGCTTGCGCTGGTACATGTCGCCGTGCATCGCGTGCGCATCGATGCCGTGCTTCTGCAGGTACTCCGTGACGATGTCGACGGTGCGCTTGGTGCGGCAGAAGACGACCGTCAGCTCAGGAGTCTCGGCCTTGAGGATGTGCAGGAGCATCTTCCGCTTGTCCCAGGGCTCGACGGCCACATAGGACTGCCGCACCTGCGAGACGGTAAGGCTCTTGGCGACCGTGACGATCTTCTCGGGCTCATGCAGGTACTGGCGCGCGAGCTTCTCGATCTCGGGCGAGATCGTGGCGGACACGAAGAGCGTCTGCGGGTGCTTGGGAATGCTGCCGAGGATCTTGCGGATGTCGTCTCGGAACCCGATGTCGAGCATCCGGTCGACCTCGTCGAGCACGGCGAAGCGGATGTTGTCGTAGGGCAGGAGCCGGCGCTCGCGCAGGTCCATCACGCGGCCGGGGGTGCCGACGATGATCTGAGGCTTGCGCTGGAGCTTCGGCACCTGCTGGTCGATGCGCTGGCCGCCGTAGACCGGCACGATGTGGAGACCCGTATGGCGCCCGATGTCGTGGAGCTCCTTCGCCACCTGGATCGCCAGTTCGCGTGTGGGCACCAGGATCAGCGCGCCGAAGGCCGCATCGGCGGGAATCCGGGCCATCAGCGGGATGCCGAATGC
>JBIIIL010000051.1:0-12589 GCA_044234825.1 Phycisphaerales bacterium | reverse complement strand
GCGCACCGGCATCTGCTCGAGCCATCCGCCGCGCATCGCCGCGACCTCCTCGGCGATGACATCATGCGGCGGCTGCCACGACATCATCATGTCCGCGGTGATCTCGGGAGGGGCAATCCCGAGCAGCAGTGCCAGCCCAACCATGATCAGCGGAGGCACCATCATCAGCGCGCCCGCAATCGCGCAGAGCCAGCCGCTGGCCAGCCGCCGGAGCGGCCAGATGAGCATCGCGCACACGGCGTAGTTGACGAGTATGTCGCCGAACCAGACGCCGTATGCGTGCACCATCCCGATCGCAAGGAGCCACGCCATGCGCCGGTAGTGGCGGCCGGCAGCGGAGTGCCCTGGCCTTGGGGGGCGATCGGCGAGCAGCGCGATGCCGGCACCGAACATGACGCAGAAGATCGTCATGAACCGCTGGTCGAAGAGCAGGTGCATGATGCGCCAGGCCCACATGTCTGCAGCGCCGATGGGACCCATTGCAAGCGGGTTCTGGAACGCGACCGAGGCCAGCCCGAATGCCGCAATGTTCACCGGGAGGATGCCGAGGATCGCCACGCCACGAAGGAGGTCAAGGGATGCGACGCGCACGAGGGACCTACCTGTCGAAGATGAGCGCGATCCACGCGAGGAACAGCACGAGGTGCACGAGTCCCTGCGAGAAGCCCACCCGGCCCCTCGAGAAGTTGACGGCGGTGATGAAGAGCGTGGCGCAGAGGAGCACGATCTCTGGGGGCTCGAGCCCCAGCTCGACCTGCGTATCCGTGAACATCCCCAGCAGCAGCACGGCGGGCACGGTGAGCCCAATCGTCGAGAGCGCCGAGCCGAGCAGCACGTTCACCGACCGCTGCATGTGCCCGTGCCTTGCGGCCGCAAGACCTGCAAGACCCTCAGGCAGCAGGATCAGCGCTGCAACTACCACGCCGGTCAGCGCGATGGGCAGCTTCAGCACCTGGATGCCGTACTGCACGCCCTGCCCGAGGCCCTCGGCAAGAAAGGTGATCGTGACGAGCGTCGCCACCAGCCCGCACGCGTGGACCACGGTCTGCCTGCCGGTCGGGACCGCCGCAGGATCGTGGGCGGACCCGCCCTCGTCAAACGCGAAGTCGCTGCGGTCGACGGTGGTCTGCCTCCATACGAAGGCGATGTACACGATGAGGCATGCGAACGCCACAAACACGGCGGTCATCGGGGCCATGTATCCGTCGGCCATGCTTACCGTGAAGCGCGGCAGGATGAGGCCGATGGCGCCAAGTGCCGCGATGAGGGCTATGTACGTGGCGGAGCTGTCGGGGTTCAGGAGCCGCTTCGAGCGAAGGCCTCCCACGATGAGGGCGATCCCCGTGAACGCGCCGAGCAGGATCATGAGCACGGCAAACATCGTGTCGCGCCCCGCAGTTGGCGTCGGCGCCACGGTCAGCATCAGCGCCGTGATCATCGAGATCTCGATGGCGATCGCCGAGAAGGTCAGGACGATCGTGCCGAAGGGCTCGCCGAGCCGGACGGCGATCGCATCAGCACGCTCGAGGGCCCGGAATGCGCACCCGAGGGTGACCAGGAACAGCCACACGAGCTGGAACACGCCCCACGTCCCGGACATCTCCGCTGCACCCTCGATGTGGTCCGTGCGGTGGGAGACGACTGCCGTCACGACGCCGAGTACGACGAATGCGTCCTTCCAGGAGAGCGTGGGGATGCGGTGATGCACGGGTGGGGCCTCGGCGAGAACGCTACACGGCGCACCGACGCCGCACCTCGCGCTCCATGCGGTGCAGCGGTCTCGCCGGATGGCGGCTGCGCATTCCGGCCTCGGGCATCACGGCAGCTGCGCGATGAGGGCGTCGATCGCGCTCCAGTACTCGCGGGTCATCGACAGCCCTGAGTTGTGCGATCCCGCGAGCGGGACAAGTGTGGCACGGGGGTTCAGCGCCGCCAGCGACTCGCCATGGCTGAAGGGCACGATCTCGTCGCCTGTCGAGTGCAGGATCAGGACCGGGCACGCGAGCCTCGGGATCGCCTCGTCGGTTCGGAAGGGATTCCTGACCAGGGCCGGTGGCACACCGTAGCGCCACGCGAAGGATGCCACGCTTCGGAATGGCGATTCCATGACGACCGCGCTGCAGCGAGCTTCCAGTCGCAGCGCGACCTGCGCGGCCACGGCGCTGCCGAGCGACCGGCCATGCAGCACGAGCGTCGGGTAGCTGGCCGCGCGCGTGACCTCGCCGATGGCGTCGATGGTGTCCTGCACGACCGCGTCCTGCGACGGCGCCCCGGGCGACCGGCCGTAGCCGCGGTACTCCGGCAGCAGCACGTCGAATCCCCGCGAGTTCCACTCACGCGCTTCGGCGAGGTTGAAGTCAATCAGCTCGGCATTGCCGTGCAGGAAGCAGACCAGTCCGCGCGCGGGCCGGTTCCGGGCTTCCGCGAGCCATGCCTCTGTCCTGACGCCGTCGTCGTGTGCGATCCGCATCCGCTTGAGGTTTGGCTCCGAGGCGATTCGCTCCTCGTCCATGCCCGGCCCTGCGGCCGAGGGCATGAACAGGAGTCGCGACTGGAGGACGTACAGCAGGAGGCACCAGACCGCATAGATGACGAGGCCGCCCCTAAAGATGCGCCATGCAGCCCGGGAAGCGTTCAGAGGCGGTATCGGTGCCGTCACCCCTGATCAGGGTACGGGATGCGCGTGGAGACGCCCACGGACAGCTTCCCTCGGAGCGGAACGCTGGCATACTGTGAGCGCATGATGCAACGCACCTGCCTGCACGTCCTGAAAGCGGTCGTCGTCGCGTCGGGGACTGCCGCAATCGCCGACACTACGGTCACCACTTTCGACAAGGGTGCGGACGATGGCTGGATTGGGCCAAACGGCAGTGATGGATTCGGAGGCAGCACAACCGTCGTCGCCACCGGGGGCAATCCCGCGTGGAACATGCGCACGGTCTTCAACGACTTCGGCATCCCGTACATCAACGTATCGAATGGCGCGTTCCTCGGCGACTACACCAGCGCCGACAGGATCACGCTGTCGATCGACCTCAAGGTCGAGAACCTGAGGTTCTTCGGCACGAACGTCTCCCGACCGTGGGTCGTGGAGCTGCGCGACGTCGATGGCGCCACCGGCGGGTATCCCTGGAACAGCGTCTGGTTCAAGTTTGCGCAGATCTCGCAATCGACTCACGGATCGTGGACCACGTTCTCGGTCACGTTCGACCCGAGCTCCACATCGCTGCCGCCTGGATGGAGGGGCACTGGCGCAGAGGATCCGGTGACCTACGAGCCGGTGCTTCCCGCGGGAGTCACGTTCCGCGACGTGCTGAGCGGTGTCGATGCGATTGCGTTCACCACGCTCCAGCCGGGGATGTTCTTCGGCTTCACCGACCACAGTTTCCGCATCGACAACATCAGGATCACGAGGGAGGTCGCGCCTGCCGGTGACCTCAATGGCGACTGGCTCGTGAACGGCCTTGACCTCACCGTGCTGCTCGCCGCCTGGGGACCTTGCGCGGCGCCATGTGCCGCCGACCTCGATCGCGACGGCACCGTCGGCGGACTTGACCTCGCGGCCCTGCTGGCGAGCTGGTCCTAGCGCGCGGGGTGGATCTTTAGCCTGGCGGAGCGGGGGGCGGTGCTGGCGCTGGGGGCGCGGGCGGTGCCGGAAACGCCGGAGGAGCGGGCCCGGATGGTGCGGGTGCTGAGGGCGGTGCTGGCGATGGTGCCTTTGGAGGCGCAGGGGGTGGCGGAACCCGGATGAGCACGAAGACGATGTCCGCATCGGGGTGGTTGGTCGTGACCGTCAGCTTGGTGGGCATGCCGGCAGCCTTGAGTGCCGCGACATTGATCGCCAGCTCGTGCTCAGTCAACGGCTCAGGACCGAACGACACGATCCCGGCAGGCTCGACCCCAAGGACCGTGAAGTCCACGAAGCGTGCGCTCTGGAGGGTCACCTTGAGCGTGTCACCATCGGTCGCCTTGCGCGCATCGACGACCTGCGGACTGACGGAAATCACCTGCTGCACGTCCCCGTGAAGCCACAGGTACTCCGTCGGCCTTCCGTCGATCAGGAAGTTCACGACCTTGCGCAGGCGCGTGCCGCCGTAGTCGCCGCCGTCGAGGCTCACATCGAGCATGAAGCTCGCCCCTGGCGCGAGTGGCTCCTTGGGCGGATCCGACGCCTTCGTGCAGGAGCATCCGGGGAAGGTCCGCGAGATGGTGACCGGCCCATCGCTCGTGTTCGTGACCTTGACCGTCGCGCGGCGGGTCTTGCCGACGAACATCGGCCCGAACTCAACGGTGGGCGGATCGAATGACAGCACAGCTGGCTGCGCATCCTCGGCTGCCGGCGCTGGTGCCGCGGGCGCTTTCGCATCCTGCAGCGCCTGCGCATGCCACGACAGCATGGCACACATCGCAAGCGCGAGTGCAGCACCGACTTGGCGGGCTTGCGTCCAGCGGGATCGCGGGCAGGTCCGGTCCATGCCCGCAGTATGACTGATGGAGCCGTGCCGCGGAACCGCTAGGCGACGCATATCCTCCCATTCCACAGGCTTCAACTCTGGAACCCCATGAACGCAGTAACTGATCGGCTCCTCCGTCACGCGACCGCCACCGCCGTCCTCCTCGCCGCAATGGCCGTGCCACCGATGACCGCCCTCGGACAGCAGGGTCCTTCGGCGACGTCGGATGCCTCCGCGGCCAAGCCGGCCTCGCCCGCGGCTGCCGTACCGCGCATGCCTGCAGCGCCCAAGTTCCGCGAGTTGCCGTTCGAGGGAGAGAAGCCCTCCGCCAAGGACGTTCTCTCCCGGCACGTTGACGCCATTGGCGGAGCTGCGGCATGGGACGCGAAGAAGTCCATGACAAGCACCGGCGCCATCGAGATCCCCTCGGTGCAGATCAAGGGCACGATCAAGATGGCCGCGATGGCGCCAGACCGTGTGGTCGTCGAGAGCGAGCTTCCGGGTGTTGGCAAGACGGCTCAGGGTTTCGACGGGGTCGTGGGGTGGAGCATTGACCCGATGCGCGGCCCTGCGCTCATGGATCCGGACCAGATCGCGCAGATCAAGCGCGACGGCAACTTCCGCAAGGACCTCTCGCTCGCGCAGGATCCCGGGAACTCCGAGGTGGTCGGCCTCTTCGACTTCGAGGGCACGCCATGCTGGCAGGTGAAGGTCGACGGCGTGGGAGGCGGGCAGGCGAGTCAGTTCTACGCGCGCGACACTGGCCTGCTGCGCGGCATGTCCATGTCAGCGGCCACGCCCATGGGGGAGCTCCCGATAGTCATGGTGATGGACGAGTACCGCGAGTTCGGAGATGTGAAGATGTCCGCCCGCAGCACGACCAAGGTCATGGGCCAGACGCAGCTGATGACGATCGACTCGGTGACCTGGAATGCGGCGAGCGAGGCGGACTTCGCGCTGCCCGCGCAGATCAAGGCGCTGGTGAGTGCATCATCGGCGGGCCCCGCGGCGAACAGTCCCGCAGGCGCCTCGCCGCCAGCGAGCAGCCCGCCGGCCTCTGGCGGCAGCAAGTAGGCCAGTGGACGCAGCGCACCCCGCGCCACGCGCCCGGTGGATGCACCGCATCATTCGTCGCGCGGTGAGCGGGGCGGGTGCAGGGTGCATCGCGCTCGCGGCGCTCGGATGGATCGGGCCCTCGCTTGCCGGGGCGCTCGCAAGCCCGTGGATGGCGCAGGCTTGGGGCGGTCTCGGCAGCGTTGCGCTCCTCCTGGCGCTGATGCGCTCGTGGCGGTCCGCCGCCATGTGCGCCGCGTCCTTCGCCGCGCTCTCGTTCGTGGTGCTGCCCGTGCTCTGGCCTCAGGAGCGCGCGGCGACAGGCCACACGGTCAGGATCGCGTACGCCAACCTCAACGCGTGGAACGAGCCCCGTCACGATGCGGTGCAGTGGTTCGCATCCGCCGATGCCGATGTGATCGCGGTGATCGAATGCTCGGATGCATGGCTGGCGTCGCTGCGCGAGGCATCGAATGGCCGTGCGCCGCTGTGGCCGCATGTGTTCGCGCGGATGGGGGACCATGCGATCGCAGGCGTAGCCGTGCTGAGCAGGTATCCGCTGCGAGATCCGGCTGCATTCGTGAGCCCGCACGCGCGCTTCCCGATGGCTGATGTCGTGGTCGACGCGCCAGCGGGTCCGCTGCGCATCCTCGTGGCGCACCCTGTCCCGCCCATCAGCACGGCCGCACTTGAGGCCCGAAACGAGGAGATTCGCTGGCTGGCCGAGCGATGCGCGGGCTCGGCCATGCCGACTGTAGCGGTCGCGGACTTCAACGAGACCCCATTCGGTGGCGCGCTGCGGGACTTTGCGGCACGCAGCGGCATGCGGAGCGCTGCGCGCGTGAGCGGCCTCGTGACCACGTGGCCGGCGAGTGTGGGCGGCCTGTCGTGGCCAGGCCTGCTGCGCATCGCGATCGACCACTGCTTCGTGTCCCACGATGTCGGCGTCGCGGCGCTTTCGCCAGGACCCGACATCGGCTCCGACCACCTCCCGATGGTCATCGATGTGGTGCACGGGGACGCGGGCGCCACGAGGGCTGCCGCGCCTCGCCAGGACTGATCTCAGCGCGGTGCCGTGGCCGGCCCGAGCAGCATGACCTTGCCGTACAGGGACCGGTACGGCGCAGGCAGGATCTCGGCCACCGAGCGCACCGTGTCCTCGGCGACAGTGCGGAAGGTCAGGAGCGTGATGCCTGCGAACACGAGGGTCGCGATCGCGAGTTCGATGGCGGTGCCAGTCGCGCCCGGCGGCAGCGAGAAGGAGTCAGATGCGCTGCGGGCGACGGAAACCGCACCCACCACCGCCAGTCCCGTCACTGCGGGACCGTACACGAGGTGGTATGCGATGGAGGCCGGCGCGAGTCCGAAGTGCCTCATCACGCGAACGAGCTGCAGGATCGATGTCGCGGTCATGCCGACGGCCGTCGCAGCGCCCACGATGGCGGCAGGCTGCAGCATCGGATGCGACTGCTCCGGCATGACCGAGGCGGTCACGCTGCCGATCGCGGCGCCACCGAACACGCCGGCGGCGCGTCCGAGCTCGATGCCCGCCAGGCTCCGGAAGCGACGCGCCCCGAGCAGCGGACCCACGAGGACCGATGTTGCGGTGGCGAAGGTGGCCCCGAAACTGAGCCAGGCCACGGCGATCGATGCGTCTGCCCACTTGCCGTTCCACACGAGGCGCTCGACAATCGGGAAGAGGCCGCCGATGCTGAGCGTGGTGATCGGCACGAAGAGCATCGAGCCCATGAACACCCGCGAGATGAGCTCGGTCTCGGCATCGCGGTTGCCCCGCTTTCGCGCGAGCAGGGGCGCAAAGACGCTCTGGAAGGCTAGGCCCACCACGAGCACCGGCTGCAGCGTCAGCTGCAGCGCGAAGTAGAAGACCCCGAGCGTCGCCACGGGCATCATGGCCCCGATGATCAGGTAGTGGCACTGAAGGCTCATGGAGGTCAGTGATGCGATGAGCATGGGCCATCCCATGCGCGCGAACATCTGGCGGACGCTGCCGCCCCTCCAGCGGAACGACTCCCGGGTCAGGCCTGCGGCAAGCGCGCAGTACCCGGTCTCGAGGGCGGTGGCGAGGCACAGCGGCAAGACCAGCGCTAGTGCGCCCAGGCCCTCCCGTGCGCATATCCATGTGATCAGCACTCGCAGCAGCGCGCTCGCCGTGTCGAGCTTGGCCAGCTCGCCGAAGCGAAGGTTGACCGCCATCCTCGATCGGGCGAGCATCCCGAGCGGCGCCAATGCATGACGCAGGCCGAGAAGCACAAGGCTCAGCGCGAGCCCGGGCGCTTCCGCTGCGCTCTGAAGCCATCCCATCGCAGGCACGATGCCTGCGGCCGCGAGAGTCAGAATCGCTCCAAACGCCGCGAACGCGCTGCCCCACGCGAAGTAGCGGCCGGCGCGACGGTCGTACTCCTCGGCCCGCAGCGTGGGCAGGTAGTAGCTCGTGCCTCCGCTGCGAAGGAGGCAGCAGAATCCGTTGATGCCAAGGGCCATGGCGAACGCACCCACCTGCGAGTCCGTCAGGTACAGGCCGACAATGATCTGAGACGCGAGGGCGGATGCCCTGGCGATGATGTTGGCGACGAGCGTGACGGCGACAGCGAGGACCATGACACGTGTCCAGTGGGGAGGCTGAACCTGTGATGCGACCGCTTGCCGGAGTTCCGGCGGAGCGTGCGCGAAGAAGCGACTATACGGGCGTCGCTTTCGCGAAAATCACCGAAATCGCTGTCGCATGTAGCGCCTGTCGCTGTCCCGGCGCCGCTCGCGTCGGCACACCACCGGCATAGCATCAGAGCGCCTTGTGGAGTTTCGGGTATCTCGCGAGAAAGGCAACAATGAGCCGGTCCCTTCGAGCCCTCTCGGCAATCTTGGCATCGCTCGCCGCCGCAGACGCGCGCGCGCAGTGGACCACTCCGCCGGTCAGCGCGCCCGGTCTCCAGTACCGAACCTTCTGGAGCCCGACGGCTCAGGCGACCGTGAGTTTCCATGTGTTCGTGCCGCCGGCGTACGAGGCTAGCCCTGCAGATAGGTTCCCGACGCTGTACTGGCTGCACGGATCAGGAAGCCCCATCGCGGGGATTCCCACGGTCCGGACATGGTTCGCCAACGCGATGTCCCAGGGTCGGATCCCGCCGATGCTCGTGGTGTTCCCCAATGGCATGGGCGCGAGCATGTGGTGCGACTCCAAGGACGGCGCGGTGCCGATGGAGTCCGTGGTGATTGACGACCTGATTCCCCATGTGGACTCGTCCTACCGCACGATCGCGTCGCGCCGCGGCCGCATCATCGAGGGATTCAGCATGGGCGGACCTGGCAGCGGCCGCCTGGCCCTACGCCGTCCCGATCTCTTTGCGGGCGTGTCCATGCTCGGCGCAGGACCCATGCAGCTGGACTTCATGGATGCGCCTGCGGGCACCGATGTGCCGCCGGAGCAGCGTGCCGAGCTGTTCGAGCGCGTCTGGGGCAGCGATCCTGCGTACTACCTCGCCGAGCATCCGTGGACCATCGCGGCGCAGCGCGCATCCGCGCACGTCGCGCTAGGGATGAAGATCCGCCTTGGGATCGGTTCGCTCGATGCAGGACTGCCCGCCAACGAGGACTTCCACGCGCACCTTGCCTCCCTTGGCGTGCCGCACCAGTTTGTCGTAGTGCCCGGGGTCGGTCACGACCCGCTCCTGACGATGCAAGGCCTCGGTGATGGGGGATGGACCTTCTATCTCGAGGCGCTGGCGACGCCATGCACGCGGGCAGCGGACCTGGATTGCAGCGGGGCTGTCGATGGGGCTGACCTTGCCGCGGTTCTGGCGGCGTGGGGCCCCGGACATGGACCGGCGGACGTCAACGGCAGCGGCGCTGTGGACGGGGTCGATCTTGGACGGGTCCTCGCCGCGTGGGGCACAGTGCCCTGACTGCCGAGTGGTGCGCTGCGCTCCGGTGATGCGCGGACAGTCAGCGCGCGGGCGCCGGCTCTGCTGGTGCCGGGCGGAACCTTGCGATCACGCCGACTTCGCTGCGCAGCAGGAGAGTGGCCGCGTTCTCCGCGATGCCGGACCCCGCATGTCCCTCGCGAACCTCCCCCGCGGTGACCTCTGCTGAGCGCACGTGCGCCAGCATCGACGTGAAGGCGCGCTCGAGCTCCATGCGCTCGGGCGGTCCCGCCATGCGCGTCGCGGCCACCGGGCCGAACGTGATCGGGATCGGCGGCGCGATCGCGTTACCGAAGCTGACGCTGCAGAAGAAGCGGTTCACCCCCGCGAAGCCCGATGCCTTGCCGTCAGCCGAGATCATGAGGGTGGGGGCTCCACTTCCGACGGCCGGAAGCGTCCCGCCTGATTCCGCGAGCTCGATGCACACCCACTCGGTGCCTGCCAATCCCGGAAGCGCGTTGGCCTCTCCAAGTGGCGGCATGGGCGGGCGGTCGTCCCCCGTGTCGCCAGCGTTGGAGCACGCTGACGCCAGGAGTCCGGCGCACAGCGCACACAGGAGCTTTACGCGATGGGTGGGAGACACGCGCGCAGGGTATGGAGTCGGCACGCGATGAGCGCTGCTACGCTCATCGCGGGCGCATGCGGCGTCTGCATCACGATGTCCATCGCACGCACCCTTGAGCGCGCCCTTCAGGATGCCCAGTCCGGACGGCTTGACGCGGCCATCGTGTCCCTTCGCACCGCGCTTCGGCTGCAGCCCCGAAACACGGACGCCATGCAGATGCTCGGGCTCCTCCTGACCCAGTGCGGTCAGCTGCCGCAGGCCATCGTTCAGCTCGAGCGCGCCGTGGCCATCGCACCGAGGGTCGCCGGTTACCGCAACAACCTCGGCAACGCCCTCGCGGGCGCAGGTCGCCATCGCGATGCCGTGAGCCAGTACCGGACCGCAGTCGAGATCGATCCGGGCTATGCACGGGCCTACCTCGGCCTTGCGCTTGCCCTCATGTCGCTCCGAGAGTCCGACGAGGCGATCGCAGCCTGCCAGGCCGGATTGGCCTTGCGGCCGCAGTGGCCGGAGATGGCCGACTGCGCCGCTTCGGCGCTTGCGGCCGGCGACCGTATCGACGAAGCCGTCGCGTTCCTGAAGGAGCAGGTCGAGCTCAATCCCGATCACAGGCTCTTGAGGTCTCACTACCTGTTCAGGCTCCACTACGCATCGGGCGACACGGATCATCTCGCCCGTGCGCACCGTGCCTACGGCGATGCGGTCGCGCGAGGTGCGATGCAGCCGCCAGCGCGCATCGCCGATCCCGGCAGGCCGCTGCGGTACGGCATCCTCTCCCCGGACCTGAGGACTCACTCGGTCGCGTTCTTCGCCGAGCCGATTCTGGCGTCCAAGCCTCCGGGCGACACCATCATCTGCTTCTCGACGAGTCCTCGCGCCGACGGCGACGCCATCACGTCAAGGCTGAAGGGGATGTCCGACGGGTGGTTCGAGTGCTCCATCATGGACGACGTGTCCCTCGATCGCACGATCCGAGAGAGCGGGATCGACGTGCTGATCGAGCTTGCGGGCCACAGCAGCGGGGGCCGGCTGGCAGCGCTGGACCGGAAGCCTGCGCCTGTGATTGCGACGGCGATCGGCTACCCCAACACGACCGGTCATCCTGCTGTGGACATCCGGATCGTCGACTCGGTCACCGATCCGCCGGGAAGCGATCGGCTCTGCACTGAGCGGCTTGCGCGAATCGACCCGTGCTTCCTCTGCTACCGCCCACCGGACGGTGCGCCCGAGCCCGAGCTTCCGGAGGCCTCTGCGCCCATCACCTTCGGTTCGTTCAACCTCACGTCCAAGGTGGGCGATGCCACGCTCGCGCTCTGGTCGGACGTGATGGCCGCAGTGCCGGAGGCCCGGATGCTCGTCAAGTCGCTCAACATGGCGGATCGATCGACACAGTCCCGGATTGTCGAGCGGATGACGCGCGCTGGAATCGCGGCCGAGCGCATCGACACCATGCCCTTTGCGGCATCGGTCGCCGAGCACCTGTCGATGTACCGGCGGGTGCACGTGGCGCTCGACACCACGCCGTACAACGGCACCACGACCACATGCGAGGCCCTCTGGATGGGGGTGCCTGTCGTCACCGTTGCCGGAGACGGGCATGCGGGCCGAGTGGGCATGAGCCTGTTGGCTGCCGCAGGGCTTCCCGAACTGATCGCTGCCGATGGTGCGGAGTTTGTGCGCACGGCCGCGCGGCTGGTCCGGGACCGACCCCGACTTGAGGCGCTGCGATCGGGCCTGCGAGACAGTCTCCGCGCATCGGCCCTGCTGGACCAGTCGGCCTACGGGACGCGCATCTTCGGAGCACTCCGGCAGGAGTGGATGCGATGGTGTGGGGATCAGGCCAAGCCCTGACAGGATCCTGGACAGGGGATGGTCCGGCGTGCACCTGCTGACCGGAAATCTGGCGGAGATTCCCACGGATCGTGACGAGCCAAGGGGGTCGGCTCCGTTTCACGTGCAGCCGGGCGACTGCGCCGGAATCGGAAGACCCAACTCCCACGGAGACCATCATGAGAACCATGTCAGCAACCGCTCTCTCCTGCATCACCCTGATTGCCGCTGGTGCAGCTGCGTCATCGGCTTTCGCGACTGGCTCGCCGCCGGCAGGACCGCCGCTGACCGCGTCGGCGCCCTCGAGCGTGCTCAG
The DNA here is from genome assembly GCA_044234825.1 of Phycisphaerales bacterium. Taxonomy (GTDB): domain Bacteria; phylum Planctomycetota; class Phycisphaerae; order Phycisphaerales; family SM1A02; genus ZLKRG44. The sequence goes on along the minus strand of JBIIIL010000051.1, from coordinate 433 downwards.
TTTCTCGCCTGCGACGCTCGATCTCGGCGAGATGACCGCGGGCCAGCCGAAGACGGCTGACCTCACGATCACCAACACAAGCGACGGCCCCATCACGGTCGAGTCAATCAAGGGCGGGTGCGGCTGCACGAAGGTGACCGAGGCGCCCAAGGGCCCGATCGCGCCCGGGTCGTCGTTCACGGTTCAGGTGACGATGGATCCGGGCATGAAGACCGGAATTGCGCTCCGCAAGCCCGTGCACGTGGCGCTCGCAGGCGGCCGCGTCGAGTCGATGCACATCGTGGCGACGGTGAAGACGGTCATCAGGGTGACACCGGAGGTCATCGATGCGGCCACCACGCCGGGCGTCGCCGGCGCATCAGTCATGCTGTCAAGCGTCGATACCGAGCCCTTCCGGATCATGGGCATCACCCCTTCGGGAGTCGCTGAAGCC
>JBIIIL010000268.1:0-3309 GCA_044234825.1 Phycisphaerales bacterium | reverse complement strand
CGTGACGACCGCCGGCATGGCGCGCACGCGCGGGCTTGGGCAGCGATTCGTCAACAGCGGGTCGGGATGGATCTACGACACTGCCGGCCACATCGTGACCAACGCGCACGTCGTCGACGGGGCGCAGCGCATCGAGGTGCAGACGCATACGGGCCAAGTGCTCGAGGCGGAGGTCGTTGGGGTCGACCTGAAGACCGACATCGCGGTGCTTCGCGCCGAGGACGACGACCTTCAGCCCGCGATGCGCTCGAACGAGCTGCCGATGCAGGGCGAGTTCGTGTTCGCATTCGGATCGCCCTTTGACTTCCGGTTCTCGATGAGCGCAGGCATCGTCTCCGGCATCGGGAGGTCCGCCGGCCTCCCGGACATCGACTACGAGAACTTCATCCAGACCGATGCGGCGATCAACCCCGGCAACTCGGGCGGGCCGCTCACCGACGTCTACGGCAAGGTCATCGGCATGAACACGGCGATCGCCACGGGACGCGGCGGCGCGCTCGGCCAGGGGCAGTTCGCCGGCATCGGACTCGCGATCCCGATGGACATCATCGAGAACGTCGTGGGCCAGATCATCGAGAAGGGCGAGGTCGAGAAGGGCTTCGTGGGCGTCGGCGTGCTGCCGGTCAACGCGATCGCGGGCGCGCAGGTCCGTGATCCTGCGTTCAGGTGCGTGGCCCAGCACTTCGACGGGCAGGGGGCCGTCATCAACCGCATCAGCCCGGACAGCCCGGCGGAGCTCGCGGGCCTGCAGGTGGGCGATGTCATCACAGCCATCGACGGCACGAAGATCACGGACAGCTCGCGCGTGCCCGCGCTCATCGGCACGCGCAGGCCAGGGCAGGTGGTGCGGTTCGACGTCTGGCGGCCGATTCCCGCGGAGTCTCGAGGGGAGATGCGCGAGATCGAGGTGGCGCTCGTGCGGCGTGCCCCCGAGTCCGATGCGGGCGAGTTCGCGATGCTGCTGCGCGAGCTGGGCATGGCCAGGATGGCCACCGCGTCCAAGGAGTCTTGCGCGGCCGCGAACGTGCCCTATGTGCGCGGGGTGCTGCTCGAGGATGTGGCCGAGGGCAGCGCCGCGGCGGGCGTGCTTCCCGAGGGCGCGGTCATCGTGGCGGTGGAGGGGCAGTCTGTGGGAAACCTCGAGGAGTTCTACGTGCGGGTGCGGAGGCTCGTGAACCCGACCCAGCGAACGATGAGGCCAGCCCTCGTGCTCACGGTGGCGCTGCCGCAGGGCGGGTACCGTGATGTCGAGGTTCCGCTTCGATGACCGCACCGCAATCCACCGATGCGCGCGCCGACGCGCCAGCGAAGCCGCTGCTCGACGTGCGCGACCTGAAGGTGCACTTCCCCGTGCGCCGCGGCATCCTGCAGCGCATCGTGGACCGCAAGCGTGCGGTTGATGGGGTGAGCTTCCACATCGCCAAGGGCGAGACGCTGGGTCTCGTGGGCGAGTCAGGATGCGGCAAGACGACGGTCGGGCGGGCGATCCTGAGGCTCGTGCCGGCCACTGGCGGCGAGGTGAACTTCGATGGGCGCGACGTGTTTCGCCTCGCAGGCACGAGCCTGCGCCGCATGCGCCGCGAGATGCAGATCATCTTCCAGGATCCGGGCGGATCGCTCAACCCGCGCATGCGCGTGTCGCGCATCGTCGGCGAGCCGATGGAGGTGCACGGCATCGCCCGCGGCGAGGAGCTCCGTCACCGCGTGGAGCGGCTGCTCGAGCGGTGCGGCCTGTGGGCCGGCGCGGCGGACCGCTACCCGCACGAGTTCAGCGGCGGGCAGAAGCAGCGCATCGGCATCGCGCGGGCGCTGGCGCTCGAGCCCAGGCTGATCGTGTGCGACGAGCCGACCAGCGCGCTCGACGTGTCGATCCAGAGCCAGATCCTCAACCTGCTCGCTGACCTGCAGGACGAGTTCGGGCTGTCCTACCTCTTCATCAGCCATGACATGGCTGTGATCCACCACATCTGCGACCGCATCGCGGTGATGTGGAACGGCAAGATCGTCGAGGAGGGATCCCGCGACGAGGTGATCGGATCGCCGAAGCACCCCTACACGCAGGCGCTGCTGTCCGCGGTGCCGGAGCCCGATCCTGTGCGCGTGAAGAAGCGCATCATCTTCGAGGAGATGCGGATGTGACCGCGGCGCCGCCGCCTGGACCGGAGCTGGCGCAGGCGCGCCGGCGCGCCTTCATGGGCATCTTCGCGATCCTGGCGACTGCGTCGGCGATCGGGGGGTACCTCGTGGTGCGCGAATCCCGGGCGCGGGCGCTTCAGGTGGATGGTGCGCTGCGGGTCGCGGCATGGGGCCTGCTCTGCTACGCCGACGAGGAGCGCGCGTGGCCGCCCTCGGCGGAGTCCTTCGGGGCATGGGCGAAGGACAGGGTCGCCTGCGCGCAGGCCGGAGCGGGCCAGGGCTGGCCAAAGGACGCGCCTGCCGACTGTGCGCAAATCACGCTCTCGCAGGCACTTGGAATGGCCGCAGTGTCGGTCGACCCGGAGGGGTCCGGTCCGCCGGTGCTTTCCGGGGGCGGCAAGCCAAGTTCGGTGGGCACACTTGAGATTGTGAATGGATGGATTCGCGCGCGCGCGGATGCGGGCTTCGTGGCACACTCTGCCCCATGAGTCCATCCTCGGCGACGGGCCCCGCGGGCCACGGAAGTTCATCCTCGGGTTCGGGCGTGCAGGGCGCGCCGATTGCGCCCTTCGCGTCGGTGAGCGCGCCTGCGGCCGGCGGCGGATCGCCTGACGGTTCGCCGGTCGCGGAGCCGCGCGCTGCGGCGGCGCCGGGCGCCGACGGCATCGTGCGCGTGATGCCCGAGACCCCGTTCGTGGACGTGATGGGCGGGGCGCTTCGGCTCGAGAAGCGCGTGCACGAGCATGGCTTCGTGGCGCTGGTCGACGCGATGCCGCGCCTCGTGCCGCAGGGGAAGACCGGCGACTTCGCGATCGTGCAGGCCGCGCGCGTGTCGTACGGCCAGGGCACGAAGCAGGTCAGCGAGGACCGCGGGCTCGTGCGCTACCTGCTGCGGCACCGCCACACGACGCCATTCGAGATGGTGGAGCTCAAGTTCCACATCGCGATGCCGATCTTCATCGCGCGGCAGTGGATCCGCCACCGCACCGCGAACGTCAACGAGTACAGCGCGCGCTACTCGATCATGCCGGACCGCTTCTACCGGCCCTCGGTGGACTCGATCCGCAAGCAGAGCGCGACGAACCGCCAGGGCGGCGACGAGCCCGTGGATGCGGGCACTGCTGAGGACTTCCTCAAGCTGCTCGAGCAGGCCGAGTCCCACTACAAGGACTA
>JBIIIL010000267.1:0-3327 GCA_044234825.1 Phycisphaerales bacterium | reverse complement strand
AGCCGTCGCCCCCCTTGCCGGAGCGCACGTAGATGATGGCGTGATCGACGAACACGCCGGTTCAGCCGAGAGGTGTCAGGGCTGCGCGACGCGTCAGTTCGCGCAGTCGATCGCCAGGCGCGGAGTGCTCGGGTCGCTCGGGATCACGTCAACGACGCGGCCGCGGAAGCGCACGGTGCCCTCCTGCAGCGCCATCAGGCTGCAGTCCTTGCCCTGCTGCACGAGGTAGCCGGCCTTCCAGCGCGTGCCGCACTGCGTCAGGATGATCGAGCCGGCCTTGGCGATCTGACCGCCGTAGAGCCTGATGCCGCGGTACTGCGCGTTCGAGTCGCGACCGTTCTGGGTTGATCCTTGGCCCTTCTTGTGTGCCACGTCGAAGCTCCTGCAAGCGTTGCGAGACGGATTCGGCGAACTCAGCCGAGCCACAAAGTGTAGCGAGCCTCGCGGACCCCCACAACCCCCTCATAACTGTGCGGATCGGCCGCCCCCCGCCCCTCCTCGTCAGCGGAACACCCAGTCGCGCGACTCGACCGGGATCTGGGCCATCGGCTTGTGCTTCACGTCACCCGGCACCCGGAACTCGAGCCGCGCCGTCTTGTAGAGCACGACCGGCGCCTTCGTCATCGGGTCCTCGACGGTCTCGGTCTCGCCGGAGAGGCCGCGCACAAAGACGGTGAGCTCTGTTGCATCGCACGGCTCAGCGCTCCAGATGAGAAGGCCATCCTTGGCGTTGTCGCGCCCATGGCGCAGCGGGCCGATCACCTGGAACTGGTCCTCAAGCAGCGGATTGCCAAGCAGCTCCTTCACGGCCTTCGTGATGGACGGCGACACAGCACGCCCCGCGCTGTGGATCCGCCCCTGGTCATCAAGCATCTCGACCTTCGGCATCCACTGGCGATCGGTGCCGGTGAGATTGGTGACCGTGTAGGTCATGCACCAGTAGCCCTCGCCTGATGCGGCATCGACGTACAGCTGCAGCGCCTTTGGCTTGAAGTCGAATGCCCACATCGCGCCGCCTGGTGTCCCCTTGCGGCCCGCGGCGCCCGTGCCCGTGCCGGGGGACCCTGACGCGGACGTGCCGTCCTGCGCTTCTCCAAGTCCAGCCACAGCAGCGAGCGCCACGACGGGTGCCGCCAAGAGCAACGGATTGCGGAGGGCGGCAGCCACACGGCGAAGACGGCTTCTGATGCTCCTAGCGGGCATGTTCGGAGTGTAGCCACAGGGTCCGGTGAACCCCTAACTTGAGGGGCGATGGACGGTGCCCCCGAGCCCACCCTTCAGGTCGTCGAGGCCTCTGGCGGTCGTCTCCTTGAGGCTGCCGCGGCGCTCACGGGGGGCCGGGAGCGAGGGCGACGCTATCTCGCGCATCTGGCTGCGCAAGGACTCCGTGCGGATGCCGTGCTGGCCCTGTCGGATGGCGACGGCCGGCTGCATGCTGCGGCCGTCATCACCCGCCACGCGGGACGCACCGCCATGACGTCCATCACCGCGCCGCGCTCGGCCACGGAGGCACGCCGGTGGGCGCACCTGGCTTCGGCAGCGCTCGCGCGCGCGACCGCGCTCGACATCGACGTGCTCCAGGCGCTCGTGGATCCCGCGCACCACCACACCGTCGCGCTGCTCGAGCTTGGCGGACTCCGGACCATCGGAACCCTTGCCTACCTCGAGCGGCCCCTGTCGGCGCCCCTCTCGAGCGCCCACCGGCTCGACGCGGACGGCATCGGATTCGCCCCATGGGACGGATGCGATCGCAGCCTCATCGAGCGGCTGCTCGAGGAGTCGTACATCGACACCCGCGACTGCCCGGGCCTTGCGCAGATGCGCCGCACGTGCGACATCATCGATGGGCACATGTCCACGGGCGAGCATGATCCGTCGATGTGGTGGGTGATGCGCGACGCGTCGGGTCCTTGCGGCACGGCACTGCTCAGTCCCGTGCCCGCCGCAGACTGCGTGGAGGTCGTCTACTTCGGGATCTCGCCGCGCGTCCGCGGCCGGAGACTGTCGAGCGCGCTGCTCGCCCACGCGCTTGGCGCGCTCTCCGGCCGGCGCGAGCGCAACGTCGCGCTCGCATGCGACGAGTCGAACGCCGCGGCGATGCGGCTCTACCGCTCCTTCGGTTTCGCGAGGCGCCTGTCCCGGGTGGCGCTCGTCGCCGCGACCCGGCCCTCGCCGAGCGCTGCGCCCGACCGACTTGTCCACAGCCGATGAACGCGCCCCCGCGTGCGCGGTGCATGAAGATTTTTGCCGGATCCGCACCATGCCGCGCGCGCGTGACTTAGGTGCTGCCCGAGGAAGTTCAGGGCGCGCGCCGAAGTTCGGGAGCTGGAAGTTGGGCTAACGTGCGGCCTGCGCCACGGATGAGGCGCTCCGACGTGAGCGGCTCGCTGGATGAGCGACGCCCATCACGGCGGGGTAGGCGACGGAGCGAGAAGTCCCTTCACCACTCGTCAGGGGAGCACGAGCGGCGGTGCCTCCGGGCACGCGCGATGCTGTGCCCTCGCCCGGAGCAGTCCCAGCCGATGCCGAGAAGCGCCCAATCGACAGGCTCGACCTCACGAGAGTGCGATGATGCCCATGCGGGTGCCAGCGCGGGCTCGCCTGAGGGGCGCCGGCCTGAGCGCGACTGGCCCCGGGCCGTCGCGGAACGGCTCGAACGCTCCATCGGCACCCACAAGTACGGGCTCTGGTTCGAGCGACAGACGCAGTTCGCGGCGAGCGAGGGGCAGCTTGAGGTCGCGGCGTGCTCCAAACTGGTCGCCGATTGGATTGGCAAGCACTACGGCTCAGCGCTTCATGAAGCGGCGGGCGAAGTGCTTGGGGGCGGCGCCACCGTCACCGTGCGCCTGCGCCCAGAGCTCTTCGAGGGGCGCGCCGATGCGGCCGACTCCGCAACCGACTCGCCGCGCGGGCGGCTTGACTGCCGACCGGGCATCGCCTCGGGTGCGGGGCGTCCCGACTGCCCAGAGTCGTCGGCAGCGACCGCGCGTGGCCCCGGCGCCATGCGGTCCGGTCCGCCGGCACGTACCCCCAGCGCGACGCACCGCGGGGCGACCGACCGCGGCGGCGACATCCCCGTGCGCCACTTCGACGATACGGTCATCGGGGCCTCGAACCGTCTGGCCTTCGAGAGCGCACGCGCCGTGGCTGACGGCCGTGAGCAGTCGATGCGCATGCTCTTCCTGCACGGTCGCTGCGGCGTGGGCAAGACCCACCTGCTGCAGGCGATCGCATGCCGGCGCCGTGAGGTCGCCCCCGCGGCCCGGATCCGCTACCTCACCGGCGAGCAGTTCACCAACGAGTACATCGCCGCGGTGCGAGAGGGCG
>JBIIIL010000266.1:0-3358 GCA_044234825.1 Phycisphaerales bacterium | reverse complement strand
GCGGTGCCCGATGCGCATGACCCCAAGCGCCGTCACGCGCCGGTGATGCTCACGACTGACCTCTCACTGCGCACCGATCCCGCGTACGAGAAGATCTCGCGCCGCTTCCACAAGAACCCGGCCGAGTTCGCCGACGCCTTTGCGCGCGCGTGGTTCAAGCTCACGCACCGCGACATGGGCCCGAAGCCGCGCTATCTCGGCTCGATGGTCCCGAAGGAAGACCTGATCTGGCAGGATCCGGTTCCGGCGGTCACCCATGCGCTCGTCGATGCCGCGGACATTGCGGCGCTCAAGGCCAAGGTGATGGCATCCGGTCTCACCGTCGCGCAGCTGGTGCGCGCCGCGTGGGCATCCGCGTCCACGTTCCGCGGCTCGGACAGGCGTGGCGGAGCCAATGGCGCGCGCGTGCGCCTGGCGCCGCAGAAGGACTGGGCAGCGAACAACCCGGCAGACCTGGCCAAGGTGATCAAGTCGCTCGAGTCGATCCGGATGGAGTTCAATGCGGCGCACGCCGCCGCGAAGAGGCAGGTGTCGATCGCGGACCTCATCGTGCTCGCAGGATGCGCGGCGGTGGAGCATGCTGCGAAGGCAGCGGGAGTCTCGGTCACTGTGCCATTCGTGCCCGGCCGCACTGATGCGACCGACGAGCACACGGATGCCGCATCGTTCCTCGTGCTCGAGCCGTCGGCTGACGGGTTCCGGAACTATCTCGCCCCGGGTCAGGTGCGCCGTGCCGAGCACCTGCTTGTCGACAAGGCCGACCTGCTCACGCTGACCCCGCCCGAGATGACTGCGCTCGTGGGCGGCATGCGGGCGATGGGAGCGAACTACGACGGCTCATCGCACGGCGTGCTCACGGGCAGGCCAGGCACGCTGAGCAACGACTTCTTCGTCAACCTTGTCGACATGGGCACCGAGTGGTCGCCCAAGTCCGGCAGCGAGGACATGTTCGAGGGTCGCGACCGCGCCAGCGGCAAGGTCAAGTGGACCGCCACCCGCGTCGACCTGGTCTTCGGGTCCAACTCGGAGCTGCGGGCCCTCGCCGAGGTCTATGCGTGCGACGACGCGAAGGAGAAGTTCGTGCGCGACTTCGTCGCCGCGTGGCACAAGGTCATGAGCCTCGACCGCTTCGACCTGGCGCGCTAGGTCCGAGCAGCTGTCCGTGCTCCGGCAGCCCGCAGCGCGGTGCGCACCTAGGATTGCCAAGTGAGATCGAGTCCTGAGGCGCTCCGGATCAGCAAGTCGGCGACGGCGGATGCACAGGCCAGCAGGGGGGGTCCGCCCGAGCGCCTGATGCTCGCCGGAAGCCGGCCGCGCCTGGAGGAGCTCTGGCGCACGATCCGGATTGCCGCAGAGTTCATCCGCGGATTCCGCCAGCTGCACTTCGTCGGCCCGTGCGTCACGGTCTTCGGGAGCGCGCGCTTCCCGCCGGGCAACCCGTGGTACGAGATGGGCCGGCAGGTTGGGGCTGAGCTGGGCCGCGGCGGATTCACCGTGATGACCGGTGGCGGCCCGGGCATCATGGAGGCGGCGAACCGGGGTGCGCGCGAGGTGGGCGCTCCCAGCCTCGGATGCAACATAGTCCTCCCGATGGAGCAGGAACCCAACCCGTACTGCGACCGCTGCATCGAGTTCCACTACTTCTTCGTGCGCAAGGTCATGCTGCTCAAGTACTCGTACGGGTTCGTGGTGCTGCCGGGCGGCTACGGCACGATGGACGAGCTCTTCGAGACGCTGACTCTTGTGCAGACCGCAAAGATCGCGGGGTTCCCGATCGTGATGATGGGGCGTTCGTACTGGGACGAGCTGGACGACTTCATCCGCAACCGGATGATCCCCGACGGCACGATCTCGCCAGAGGACGCCAATCTCGTGAAGGTCACCGACGACCCGAAGGAAGCCGCAGACTTCGTGATCGACATGTCGCAGCGAAAGTTCGGACTGCGCCGCGGCGTGCCGCCGACCCCGCGCTGGTGGCTGCTCGAGCGGTAGCGGCGGAGCCGGTCGGTGGGACGCCTCGCCTACCTTGGTGCGCCATGGTCACACTGTCGCCCGTCACGGCCCGCATCGTGTCGCCTGCGCTGCTGGTGCTCTCGAACCTGTTCATGACCTACGCGTGGTACGGACACCTTCGGGATGCGAAGAACGCCCCGCTGTGGATCGCGATCGGCCTCAGCTGGGGCGTGGCCTTCCTCGAGTACTGCCTCCAGGTGCCCGCCAACCGCATCGGGTTCCAGCAGGCGGGCTACTCGCTCGCGCAGCTCAAGGTGATGCAGGAGGTGATCACGATGGCTGTGTTCGCCGCGTTCGCCACCTGGTACATGCGGGAGCGCATCACGCTTGATTTCCTGTACGCAGCCATCTGCCTCGTCGCGGCGGCATGGTTCATGTTCCGGGGAGTGTCCGCTGCGCAGCCCTGATGAGCGGCGGGGCGCCATGGCGCGAGCGCGGGCAGGGCTTTGTTGCGGATTCCGGAGGGGACAGGTTGCCGCAGATGCAGCGACGGTCGATACTCAGGTGATGGGTCCCGGCCTAAACCGCATCCTCGGCATCGTCTGTTCGGCGGCGCTTTCCGGCGGATGGATCTTGATCCCGGCACAGGCGCTCGCAGATCCGCCGACATACCGCGTCGAGTCGATCGGCGTAGGTCTTCAGGGTTTCGCGATGAACGAGCGGGGTGATGTCGTTGGCCGTGAAGTGTCTGCGCAGTCGATCGGCCGCGCGTTCTTTGCGGCGCGCGGCGGGCCGGTTGAGATGCTGCCGCTGCCCCAGCCCTACGTCAGTTCGGATGCCTACCAGCTCAATGAGCATGGACTGGTGGTCGGTGCCGTGTCGAGTCAGGCTGTGGCATCGATCGGGTCCCATGCAGCGTCGTGGCGGCTCACGCCAGAGGGCTGGCAGTTCGAGCTACTCGCCGCATGGCCCGGCGACCAGTTCTCCACGGCAACCGCCGTGAACAACCAAGGTGACATCGTCGGGGGCTCTGGCGGGCTCGGGCTCGGCACGTACCCGCGCGCAGTCCGGTTCGTGCCGGGCAGCGCGCAAATCCTGCCAGACCTTGCCTTGCCGTCGGGCGTGAATGACAGCCGCGTCGTGCTCGCGTGGAACACGATGCTCGACCTCGACACGATGCAGTCGGTGACGGTGCCGCTGCCGCCCGGAAACTGGCAGGGGGTGGTGACCACTGACTTCTCGAGCTCGGGTGCGTTCTGCGGGTACATCATGGGATTCTCCGGATGCAGCAACTTCCCCGTGCGGTACCGGCCGGAGATCGGCTGGGAGCTCATCGGCGGATGCGCGACCACCACGAGCGCAACCTCGATCAATGACCAGGGCGATGCGGTCGCATACGTGCTGA
>JBIIIL010000329.1:0-3374 GCA_044234825.1 Phycisphaerales bacterium | reverse complement strand
CGGTGGCGTGGGACGCCGGCGAGATCGCGCTGCGCGATGCGCTGCGCACGGCGCTTGCGGGGATCGCGGGCGCGGACGTCGCGGTGACGCGGGCGAGCGGCAGCAGCATCTTTCAGGTCGAGTTCAAGGGCTCGCTGGGTGGCCGGAACCTGGCGGCGATGACGCTGGACAAGAGCGCGCTGACGGGCGGTTCGGCGTCTGTGGATCCGGTGCGCGACGGGGCGGATGCGGCGAACGCGGTTCAGCGCATCGACCTGTCGGGTGCGGTGGGCGGTCAGTACAAGCTGACGGTCGGCTATGGCGGGAAGAGCTATGCGACGGGCGATCTTGCCTCGACCTCGGACGCGGCGGCGATCGCGGCGGCGCTGAAGACGGCGCTGACGAGCGGCGCGGACGCGATCGCGGGCGCGGATGTCGCGGTGACGGCGGTGGCGGGCAAGACGCGGACGTTCCGCGTCGAGTTCCAGGGCGCGCTGTCGGCGCAGGCGATCGATCTGGTGACGATCTCGAACGGGACGACGCCGATCGAGCTTGCGACGAGCACGAGCGAGACCGTGGCGGGCGGCGGTCGCCTGACGGTCGAGACGCGCACGCAGGGCTTCGACGGGATGCGTCGCAACGGGGTCGATTTCCGCAACGCGAACCTGGCGGGGTCGGATTTCGCGGGGATGAACCTGGCGGCGGCGATGCTGTCGGGGGCGGATCTTCGCGACGCGGATCTTTCGAACGCGAATCTGCGCTGGGCTGATCTTCGCAAGGCGGAGCTGGACGGGGCGGATCTTCGCAAGGCGCTGGCGCTGGGTGCGACGTTCGGGGAGGCGTGCGCGTCGTCGTCGACCCGGTTCACGGGGATGGTGACGGATTACAGCCTGCGGGCGGTGTTCGGGGCGCTGGCGAAGGACATCAAGAACATCAAGGTGGGCGGGACGGTCCTTGTGGGCTACGACGGGGGCGGGTGGGATCTTTCGGGGATCGATTTTGCGCATCTGAAGCTGAAGAACATCGATTTCAGCTTCGCGAACCTGAAGGGGATCGATTTCGGGAACGTGACCTTCGACGGGGACATCGACCTGTCGGGGGCGCTGGCGATCAACGTGAAGTGGCCGACGATCGACTTCTCGGACTTCTTCAAGTTCCCGAACGGTTTCGCGCTGACGCTGACGATGCCGGGTCTTCCCGGGCTTCCGGGGTGGCTTGCGGGTCTTCCGAGCCTGAAGGGGCTGGGCGATTTCTCGTTCCCGGATCTGAGCCTGAAGGGTCTGAGCCTGCGCGGGTTCGATCTTTCGGGGATCGACTGGCGTCTGCCGTCGCTTCCGAACTGGAAGCTGGATCTGCGCGGGATCGACCTGAGCTTCGCGAACCTGACGGGGATCACCTTCGGGCCGCTGGATCTGGACTGGAAGACGAAGTGGAACTTCTCGCTGTGGAAGGACCTGAAGTTCGACATCCCGGCCCTGAGCCTGCCGTCGTTCCGTCTTGACGGCATCTTCCGCGGGGTCGATTTCCGGGGCTTCGACTTCGACATCGGTCCGCTCGACTTCAGGCTTCCGGGTCTGTGGAACTTCGACGGTCTGCGGCTGCCGGATTTCTCCGGGATCAAGCTTCCTGGCGCGCTGAACATCGGGGATCTGCTGATCGGTCTTTCGCTGAAGATCGCGGCGCTGAAGCCGACGATCCCCGATTTCAGCATCGATCTGAGCTTCGCGAATTTCCGCGGGGTGGATCTTTCGGGGATCTTCCCGATCGACATCCCCGGCTTCGATCCGTCGAAGCTGTTCCAGGGCTTCCGTCTGCCGCGGGTCGATTTTTCGGGCCTGACGCTTCCGCGTCTGCCGACGCCGTGGGATTTCTCGTTCCTGAACCTGTCGCTGGGCAAGTTCGACGGGATCCGGTTCCCGAACCTTGATCTGTCGCTTCCGGACATCGACTTCCCGGACATCAATTTCGACGGATCGTTCCTGCGCGGGATCTCGTGGGACGGCCTGCGGCGTCTGGTGTTCAGCGCGAAGGGCGCGAAGTTCGATCTGAGCGGCCTTTCGACCTCCGGGCAGCTGGAGATCGGCCGGTTCGGGATGGACGCGGTGGTGCTGGACGAGGTGTTCGGCCAGCGTCTCGAGGGACCGGAATTCGAGCTGCGTCCGATCTTCGACACGACGGGCAACGAGATCACGCTGAGCTTCCAGGTCCTGGTGAACCTGGACCGGGAGATCTCGCGGGACTTCGCGTTCGACCTTTCGGACTATACGGGGGTCGGGGGCTCGGTCGCGAATTTCGAGCTTTCGGGCAGCGCGATCGGGCGGCTGGTCCTGGCGGCGGACGTGACGGCGGGCCTCGCGGTGGCGAGCCAGGGCGGGGATGCGCTGGCGGCGCTGCGCACGCTCGGGGACGCGGACCTGTTCTTCAAGCTGGACCGGTTCAACGCGGGCGCGTCGCTGCGGGCCTACGGGCTGGACGCGGACATCGCGCTGGGCGGCGATCTGGCCACGGCCTCGCTGGTCGACAGCGAGTTCTCCGCCAAGGCCGCGGTCAAGGTCGTCGCCACCGACCCCGACAACAGCGACGGCAAGGGTCGCATCACCCTCAAGGATCTCAGCGCGCTGGCAGGCAAGGGTCGCACGCGCGGGTCGATCTTCAGCTTCACCCCCGCCGCCGCCGTCGACGGCAATTTCGTCTTCGACGCCAGCCTCGGCGGCTTCTCGGTCGGCGAATGGGGCAATCCGACCCTGGTCATCAAGTCGGACATCGTCGCCGGCGCGCTGGTCCTCGACTACTACTTCGACGTCAGCATCGATTCCGCGCTGGTGCGCTCGAATCTCGAGAGCCTGTTCGCGCGCGTCGCGGGTGTCGCGGCGTCGATCGACGATTCGTCGATCCTCAAGGCCACGCTGCCCTTCGTGCGCCAGGGTCTGGGCGAGATCATGAAGTCCTCCGACGGGCGAACGCTGGGCGACGTGCTCTCGTTCCAGCGCGTCGGCGGCGGCGGCGAGAAGACCAATGTCCTCGCCGATTATTACGACACCCCCGGCCGCCACAACTACAAGGGCCTGATCAAGTATCTGCAGGATTATCTCGGCGCGACCGGGGCCTATGCCGGGCTCGAGCCGCTCTTCCCCAACCAGTATGGGGAGACGTCGTCCGGCCCGTTCACCGTGGGCGGCGGCCTGTTCCTGCAGGGCACCGACGAGCAGCAGCAGATCAAGGTCGAAGGGACGGGGCAGTACACCCTGTCGATGAAACGGGGCGGCACGGTCTACACGACCGGCGCGATCGCCCATGACGCAGACGCGGCAGCGGTCAAGAACGCCATCGTCTCCGCCTTCACCTTCCTCGGTGCCGCCGACGTCGCCGTCGTGCTGGGGGCCGCCGGCGTCTAT
>JBIIIL010000330.1:0-3389 GCA_044234825.1 Phycisphaerales bacterium | reverse complement strand
GCCGCGCATGTCGACAAGATCTGGGCGGAAACGGACGATCACACCGTCTCCGTCGGCGTGGGGCAGATGAGCGGGCGCGGTCTCGCCGACAACAGTCTCGGAGTGGCCGTCCTCGCGACCCTCCCGCTCATCCTCGACGAGCTCGGCATCGAACTGGACTCGAGTCTCATCCTTCTCGGAACGACGCGGAGCTTCGGACGCGGGGATCTCGGGGGGATGCGCTTTTTTCTGGAGAAATCGGAGCGTCCCGTCGACGCCGCCCTTTGTCTCGAGGGCATCGATCTCGGCAGGCTCAGTTATTCCAGTTTCGGGATGGCACGCGGGGAGATCGGTCTTTCGGTCACGGGTCCGGCGACGGACGAGCGGGGCGAGGATGCCGGAGTCCACCTCGTTTCGGTCCTGACCGGACTGGTGCAGCGGCTCCTTTCCATCCATGAGCGCGAGCATCCCCGGGCGAGCGTGCTCGTGCGATCGATCGAGTCCGGTTCCGGGGACGGGGTTCCTCCTCGCGTTGGCCGGGTCTGTTACGAGATCCGCAGTCGCGAATCCGCCCGTGTCGCGGCGGTGGAGAAGGAAATCGCCGCTCTCGTCGCCGAGGCGGACCGGAGCGGGGACCTCGAGATCCGTGGCGAGTTGATCGCGCGGCGCAGTCCGGGTGACCTCGGGGCGAACCATGCCCTCGTGGCCAAGGCGCGGGAAATCCTCGGCCTTCTCGGGATCGAGACCCATGTCGCCCCGAGCGTTTCCGAACTCGCCCTGCTCCTCGAACGTGGGATTCCGTCATTGACGGTCGGGATCACCCGGGGGGAGAATCGCCATTCCCCCGCCGAGTCGATCCGGCTCGAACCCATTTTCGACGGACTCGCCCAGATCGTCGCGCTGCTGCAGTTCATGGACCGCGGCGGAAAATCCTGACAAACACCCCATGTCCGACATTGATCAACGCATCTCCCGCTGGCTGGAGACGAACACGTTCCACCACAGCGAATTCTGGGACATGCAGGAACTCGTCCGCGCGAAACGCGAGGCGGGCCTCACCATCAGCCTGTGCATCCCGACGCTCAACGAGGAGAAGACGATCGGGAAGGAGATCATCGTCTTCAAGAGCGAGCTGATGGACCGCTATCCGCTCCTCGACGAGATCGCCGTGATCGACTCCGGCTCGAGCGACCGCACCCTCGAGGTCGCGGCGAGCTTCGGGGCGGACACCTACCTTTCCTCCGAGATCCTGCCCCACCACGGGGCGAAGCCGGGGAAGGGGGAGAACCTCTGGAAGGCCATCTACCAGCTCCGGGGCGACATCATTTGCTACGTCGATGCGGACATCAGGAACATTCATCCGAAGTTCGCCAGCGCGCTCGTCGCCCCGCTCATCTACCGCCCCGAGATCCAGTATGTGAAGGCCTACTACGACCGTCCGCTCGCCGTTTCCGACGATATCCGTCCCTCGGGAGGCGGTCGCGTCACCGAGATCCTGGTGCGTCCGCTCTTCTCGATGTTCTTTCCCGAGTTGACCGCCCTGATCCAGCCGCTCTCCGGAGAATACGCGGTGCGGCGCGAGGTCCTCGAGCGGCTCCCCTTTCCGATCGGATATGGCGTCGAGACCTCGCACCTGATCGACCTCTACCAGTCGAGCGGACTCGATGCCTTCGCCCAGACCGATCTCGACAACCGCATTCACCGGAACCAGCCCACGAGCGACCTCGGGCGCATGGCTTTCGGCATCCTGCGGAGCTTCATGAAGCGGCTCCGCGACTATGGCATGGTCGGGGACCTGCCCGAACTGCACGGACTCTACCGTCAGTTCCAGGCGGGCGGACACCGGCATGAGCAGGTTTCCCGCGAGATCCTCGAGGAGGAACGGCCCCCCATGATCACCCTGCCGGAATATCGCGAACGCCATGGCCGGTGACACGTCACGCAGGATCGCGATGGTGCATTACCATCTGCGGAGGGGCGGGGTCACGCGGGTGATCGAGGCGGCGCGCGACGTGCTCGAGGCGCGCGGGGACCGTGTCGTCATCCTCTCGGGGGAGGCCCCGCTCGCCGGAGCGAAGGAGGCGGGTGTCGCCGTGATCCCGGCCCTGAACTACCGGCGCACCGGCAGCACCGTCGTCGCCGAAAGCCTCTCTGAGGAAATGAGGCGCGTTGCGACGGCGGCCCTCGGGGGACCTCCCGATCTCTGGCATTTCCACAATCCCACCCTCGCGAAAAACGTCCTCATGCCGAGCGTGATCCGCGAACTCGCCTCGCAGGGAGAGCGGGTCGTGCTCCAGATCCATGATTTCTCCGAGGACGGGCGTCCGGTAAACTACACGAGCCAGCGCTCCTTCTTCGATTCGCAGGCGACCTTCGAGGAGACGCTCTATCCGACCGCGAAGCAGATCCATTACGCGACGATCAACCACCGCGACCACGACTTTCTGCGCGCGGCGGGCATCGCCGCCTCGAACCTGCACGTCATCCCGAACGCGATTCCCGATCTTGCCGTGCGAACCACCCCCGCGGAGCGCCCGTTCGCTCAGGGGAAGCTCTTTGCCTTTTACCCCACCCGGGGGATTCGTCGCAAGAACATCGGCGAGATCCTCCTCCTCGCGCTCATCTACGGGGAACGGATTGAGTTCGCCACCAGCATGCGTCCGGAAAATCCGGAGTGGCAGGAGGTCCACGACGAATGGGAGCGCCTCGCCGGGGAACTCGGACTGCCGGTCAAACTCGGTCTCGCCGACGAGGGGGGATATCCCTTTTTCGATCTGCTGGGGTGGAGCGACTTCGTCGTCACGACGAGCATCGCCGAGGGCTTCGGTCTCGCCTTCCTCGAACCGTGGATCGTGGGCAAACCCGTGATGGGTCGTGACCTGCCCGAGATCACGCGCGATTTCGAGGCGAATGGAATCCATCTCGGCAATCTCTACCAGCGCATCGACGTTCCCGTCGACTGGCTCGACCAGGCGGAACTCGCGAATGCGGTCGAGTCGATGCTGCGGCGCAGTTACCTCGCCTACGACTGCCCGCTGCCGCGGGGCGCGGTCAAACAGACCCTGAAGGCGTGGATCCGGAAGGGGCGCATCGATTTCGGAGTGCTCGGCGAGTCTTTCCAGATGCGGATTCTCCGAAAGCTCCGTGCGGATCCGACCCTGCTCGATCAGATCTCGATTCCACCTCTGGCGCTCTACACCGATCGCGAGATCGCGGAACGGCGCGACCTGATCCGCCGGGTCTACAGCCTCGGAAACCACGCCGCTCGTCTCGAGGAGGTCTATGGACGCGTCCTCCTCAGTCCCGTCGGCAAGGTCGGACACCTCGCCACGAGGAAGGTTCTCGCGCAGTTCCTCAATCCGACCCGGCTCAACCTCCTGCGAAACGGATGAGCCCGCAGGCCGAGATCG
>JBIIIL010000264.1:0-3442 GCA_044234825.1 Phycisphaerales bacterium | reverse complement strand
CCAACGAGTTCGTGGTCTCGTTTCAGGGGACCAGGTATCCGGCGGTCGCCGACACCGTGCTTGTCGAGTCGAAGCCCGAGGGCTCAGGGCTCATCGGCACCGCGAGCTTCGTGAGCGGCGGAAACTACGGCGACCCTGAGGCGCTCGGCGCGGGGCGAGAGATCGGCGCGGACAGCGTGCGCTGGTGGAGGACGGTCGCGTCGCGTGCCGGCGTGACCGGGCAGGGCACGGTCAGCGGCAGCCTCTCGCCGACCGGACCCGTCTCCGCGTGGTCGCCTGCACAGCCGGGACCGCTGGTCTTCAGCTACCAGGCGCGCTTCTACCGAAAGGGAGTCGAGGACCAGGTGCCTGCGGTCGATGCCGAGGACCGGGGCAGCGCGCGCCGCGCTGCCGCTGCGGCGCCGCAGGTGGAGCGCGACTCGACAGCCGCCACCCAGGAGCAGTCCCAGACTCAGCGCACCGAGGGGTCCGGCAGCCGCGTGCCGTGAGGCTGCGGCACGTCGGCGAACAGCACACGCGCGCACACGTAGATGCGGTCTCGCCGGCGTCCGGTGTCCTCGTGCACGAGGCCGCACTCGAGGAACTTGTCCATCACGGCCTGTGCCGCCCTGAATGAGATGCCCATGGCGCGCGCGGCATCCTGCATCGTCATGCGAGGCTGGGCCACGAGCGCGTGGGCGAGCATCGTGGGGTGCCGGGGCGCCCGCATGGCTGATGCGGCATCGAGCAGCGCGGCGCGGCCCTCGAGGGCGCGCTCGAGACCGGCGATGGCCAGGTCCGCATCGGCGCTCAGCGCGGTGATGCTCGCGCGCATCCACGCGTCATAGGTGGCCGAGAGGTCTGCAGATTCGTCTGCACGCAGGGGAGATGCGCCTTCGACGGGCACGATCGGCATCCCCTGCAGGCCTGTACGGCACGCGAACACCCGCGCTGCGGCGAGCCGCGCGAGCAGTCCGCTCGATCCCTCGACTGGCTGCAGGAAGTGCATGGTCCACAGCGTCCATGCCGCATCGAGGATTCCTCGGACAAGCGCCGACTCGCCCAGTGTCGCCGACGTGTCCATGGCCCGCTGCCAGGACGCGATCGCATCCTTGAGCAAGTGCGGTGGCGGAGGCACGGTGCTGCCGCCAGCGGGCAGGCGGATGGAGGGGCCGATCCACGCAGGTGCACGCCGCACCGCCGCCGCCAGCCCGGTGACCGATGCCCAGTCACCCAGCGATGCGCGCCAGCATGCATCGGCCGCATCGGTGCGAGTCCCTTCGACCGCGGCGGCCGCGGCGCCGTGGCGATCGCCAGACCACGCGAGGCCCTCGGCTGCTGCGGCCCGCGCCATCGACCACCCCGTGAGGCGCGGCACCACATCGCGCGCGCCAGGCGCATGGCGGATCGTCGCTGCGAGCGCTCCGGTCCGCTGTGCGAGGGTCGCGACCGCATCAGCGCTTCCGGCGGGCAGCGCTGCGGGCCGGTCCGGCTGCGGCATGTACGACCAGGCGGGCAGCGGCACGCTCCGGATCGGCACCGCGGATCCGAGCGCCAGGCGCTGGGCAGCGCCGGGTGACACGGCCACCATCATGGTGCGCTCGCAGCCCCGCTCACAGGTGTCGTCACCGCCAGCGAAGGAAGCTTCGGGAGCGTCCAGTCGTTGGCAAAGAAGTCAGCAGCCACGATGCCTGCGATGCCCTCGTCGAGCATGCGCGCCGAGAGGACGCACATGTCCGGATACGCGACACCCGCCGTGAAGTAGGGCACACGCTCGCTGAGTCGCTGGCCGACGTCCCCGGTGCTCGAGATGGTGGCGACAAGGCCATCCGGGTCGTCTGCGCGTGGGCGCACCATGAGCAGCGCAAGATCGTCGCCAGACAGCGTGCCGCGGCGCCCGGTGCTGTCCGTGAAGTGGATGGCGCCGCGCACCGGCGTCACCGGGCTCTCGCCGACGACGGTCGACCAGGCGCGGTTGGTCTCCGCGTTGCCGTACAGGATGACATTGCGGCCTGCCGCCAGCGCAGGCTCGGCGAGGATCGCCGCGTCATCGAGGATCTCCGGCGAGGCGTTGCCCCGCACCAGGAACTGCTCGGCGTCGAAGCGGGCCTTGCGCGCGAGCGCCGCACGCTGCGCCTCGGTGCCCGCGGTGCCCACCACGAAGAGCATGTTGCGGTCGAACGCTGCCTTGAAAGGTCCCATCCGGCTCGCGCGCTTGCTGCGGTCCGCGGGCTTGCGGGCGATCGCCCATGCGGCCGAGCCATCGTCCTGGGCGATGCGCTCGAGCCACAGAAGGTCGCCTCCCGATGGCTCGTCCGCCACGAGCTCGCTGCCGTCGATCGACAGCGTCACCTTGCCGCCATCGCCGTCGAGGTCGGCCTGCAGCCCAAGCCGCGCGACGTTGACGGTCTTGCCGGTGATCGTGCGCGCCTCGCGGTCCAGCGCAAGGTCAGCCGAGGAGGGCTGGAGCGGCGTGACTTGCGCGTCGATCGTCGCCCACGCGTCCCTCGAGCGGATGGCCGGCGAGAGTGTCGTGAAGGACACGCGTGCGCGCGTCTCAGGCGGCGCCAGCTCCCGTGCGCGCAGGAAGTCCATCATCGCGGGCCAGTCCACGCACTGGTTGCCCCACCAGTGCCCGGCGCCTGCCATCTCGCGGTAGGCGAAGTCGCGGTGGAACTGCCCGAGCTGCGCGCGCATGTCGCGCGACTCCTCGACAGGCACCGTCTCGTCCGCATCGCCGTGCAGCACGTAGATCCCTTGCGCGAGGAGATTGTCCTTGAGCAGCAGCGTGCGCGACGGATTCGCCGACGTGTCGAGCGCGCTGGCGATGGCGCGGTCCGCATCTGACGCGCCTGGCTGCAGGGATGCAGATGCCGGTCGCGCGCCTCCGTAGGTGAAGAACGACACCCAGCCGGCGCTCGGACCGAGTGCCGCAAAGTCTCCGGAGCGGTGCGCGCCGATCTGCCACGTCCCGTGCCCGCCCATCGAGTGGCCGGTGAGCCACTGCTTCAGCGGATCTGTGCGGTGCCGCGTGCGTGCGAGCGCGAGCACCTCAAGCGCATCGAGGCGGCCCCAGTCCTCCCAGTCGAAGCCGTACGGGCGACGGTTGGTCGGCGCGACGATCACGGCCCACGGCTTGGCGGAGTAGCTCGCGGCCTGGGCGGTCGCGTCCACACCTGCCCCGTGCAGGCTCAGCAGCAGCCCAGGTCGCCGGGGAGGCGCGCCATCTGCCGCGGGCTGGGACAGCGGCGGCACCACGGCATAGTGCTGCGCGCTGCCGTCAATCGCACTGCGGAATGTCTCGCGCCGGGGCGCCGATGGCGACTTGATGGGAAGCTCGAGCACTGTCTCGCTGAGGGCTGGACCCTGCCCAGGGGCCGTGTCCGCGGCGCGCAGCGCGACAGTGACCCGTGCCGCGACGCCCGATGCGGCGGCGGCGCACGCGATCCGTGCAGCGGCCTTG
>JBIIIL010000050.1:0-13102 GCA_044234825.1 Phycisphaerales bacterium | reverse complement strand
GACGAGATCGAGGTCAAGATCCTCAACATCGACCGCGAGCGCGAGAAGATCGCCCTCGGCCTCAAGCAGAAGGAGACGAGCCCCTGGGAGGAGATCGAGAAGAAGTACCCGGTCAACTCCCGCGTGCGCGGCACGGTGGTCAGCCTCATGTCCTACGGCGCCTTCGTGCGGCTTGAGGACGGCATCGAGGGCCTCGTGCACGTCAGCGAGATGTCGTGGACGCGCCGCGTGAACCACCCAAGCGAGCTCGTGAACGTGGGCGACGAGGTCGATGTGGTTGTCCTGGACTTCAACAAGGACAAGCTCGAGATCTCGCTGGGCATGAAGCAGGTCGACGTGAACCCGTGGGATCTCGTCGAGCAGAAGTACCCCGTCGGCACGGTCATCGAGGGCAAGGTCCGCAACCTCGCCAACTACGGCGCGTTCGTCGAGATCGAGCCCGGCATCGACGGCCTGCTGCACGTCAGCGACATGTCGTGGACCAAGAAGATCGCGCACCCCAACGAGCTCCTCAAGAAGGGCGACTCGGTCAAGTGCGTGGTCATCGAGGTCGACCAGGCCAAGCAGCGCGTCGGCCTTGGCGTCAAGCAGCTCACGGAGGACCCGTGGGTCGAGGCGATCCCCGGCGCATACCGCCCGGGCATGATCGTGAAGGGCAAGATCACGAAGATCACCAACTTCGGCGTGTTCGTCGAGCTCGAGGACGGGCTCGAGGGGCTGCTCCACATCAGCGAGCTCAGCGACCAGAAGGTCGAGAACCCGCTCGATGTGGTCAAGCCGATGCAGGAGGTCGACGTCAAGATCCTGCGCGTGGACACCGCCGACCGGAAGATCGGCCTGTCGCTCAAGCGCGCCCAGTGGGGCGACAAGGGCGACAGCAAGGATTCGGCCGCTGGCGGGCCGGTCGACGACACGGCCGCGTTCACCATGCCGAAGAAGGCCAAGCCCACCAAGGGCGGCATGGACGACCACGGCGCCCTCGGCACCGACAAGATCAAGCTCTGAGAGCGAGGCGGGCCAGCATGCCCGGTGTGCCCGATTCGACGCCAGATCACGAGCGAGATGCCTCCGTCCTGCGGGACATCGAGTCGATACTCGAGCGTTCGTCCTGCAGCCTGACGGGCAGCGAGCGCTTGGCGGATGTCGGCTGGGACTCGATGGCCGTCGTGATGTTCATCGCCATCATGGAAGGGAAGCACCGCGCCAGGATCCCGCCTAGGAGCATCGCGGCTGCGCTCTCGGTCTCGGACCTTTGCGCGCTCGTCAAGGCCCACGCGACCCATGCCGGACGTTGAGTTCCGGAGCTGCCGCGTGAGCGGCGTAGCCTGCACGGTCCCTCGCAACGCCGTATCGACAGCGGAGCTTGCGACCCGCATCGGCGTGGGAGCATCGAGGGTGGAGGCCCTCACAGGGATCCGCTCGCGAAGAGTCGCCCCACCGTCGATGTGCGCGAGTGACCTGTGCGCTGATGCCGCTTGCCGGCTGCTTGCGGCGCTCGGCTGGAGCCCTGACTCGATTCAGGCTCTCGTGTTCGTGTCGCAGTCGCAGGACTACTTCTTGCCCGCGACGGCTTGCCTCCTGCAGCAGCGCCTTGGGCTGCCGACCGACACCGCCTGCATCGACGTCAGCCTGGGCTGCAGCGGCTACGTGTACGGACTCGCGACGACATACGGGCTTGTGGAGGCCGGGGTGGAGCGGGCCCTGCTCCTCGTGGGCGACACCTCGAGCCGGCGGGTGTCGGAGGAGGACCGCTCGGTGTGCTTCCTCTTCGGCGACAGCGGATCGGCGACAGCGATCGAGCGTGCCCCATGCCGATCGACGTTTGTGCTCGGCACCGATGGCCGCGGTGCAGATCGCCTGATCATCCCGGCCGGCCACAGCCGGCATCCGATTCCGCCGGCGAGCTGCGAGCGCGCGGCCGGACCAGACGGCAACCGCAGGGGGCCTCACGAGCTGTTCATGGACGGACCTGAAGTGATGGCATTCACCATGCGGGAGGTGCCCCCGCTGCTCACCCGCCTGCTTGAGAGGTCACAGCTTGAACGCAAGGACTTGGACCTGCTGCTGCTCCATCAGGCCAACAGGTTCGTCACGGACCAGCTCGCGGACCGCCTCGGGGTGTCTCGCGAGCTGGTTCCCTCGAGCGTCGAGCGGCTCGGGAACACGTCGTGCGCGTCGATACCTGTCACGATGGCCGAGTGCTGCCACGACCCGCTTTCCATGTCGTCTCGGCAAGTGGCGCTTCTCGGTTTCGGGGTCGGCTGGTCCTGGGCCGGATGCGCCACGCGCATGGGGCCAATCTGCATTCCGCCGGTTGGGGAGCTTGACTAGATGGGACGCACGTGCGATCTGCCGCGCAGCCGCCACCAGCATGCCTCCGCACGGGCATCGCAGGCTCAGCGATCGTGCCAGACGCCGTTGCGTCGGTCGCGCAGGTAGACACCCCGATGCGCCAGAGGCTGCTCATCGTCGGTGCAGATGCCTTCGGGCGCGAGGTCCTCTCATGGGCCCTGCACGTGCCGGAGGCCGAGCGCGACTGGTCGGTCGGCGGGTTCCTGGACTCGCGGCCTGGCATCCTGGACGGGTTCGGAATGCCGTTCGGCATCCTGGGCGATCCTCGCGACTTCCAGCTCGCACCTGAGGATGTGGTGCTCGTGGCGCTCGGCGACCCCTCCGCACGGCGCGAGTGGGCCAACCTGATGGCAAGCCGCGGCGCGCGGTTCGCGACGCTGGTGCACCCAACGGTGCTGCGTGGGCTCGACGTTCGAATCGGCGCGGGCTCCATCATCTGCCCCCGAGTCGTCCTCACCACAAACGTCCGCCTCGGCCGCCACGTCGTGTTCAACTGCGGTGGAGGTGCAGGTCACGATGTCACGATCGGCGACTTCTGCACCCTCAGCGGCGGCGTGGATCTCACAGGCCACGTGCGACTCGGCGAAGGCGTGATGGTGGGCTCGCACGTGAGCATCTCCCCGCGGTCCGAGGTCGGCGAATGGTCGACCATCGGTGCAGGAAGCGTCGTCATGGGCAGGGTGCCGCCGCGCACGACGGTGATGGGCGTCCCGGCAGTGCCGGTGTGGGGCGAGGGGTGCGCGACCGATGGCCCCGCAACCTAGCCGGCAGGACCATGTCGGCCGCCAGCCGAATGGCGGCGCTCGCCCGGCGAACGCTACGGCGCCGCTGCCGCGCGTGTCGGTGTGCATCGTGACCTTCATGCAGAAGGAGACCATCGGCCAGTGCCTTGACTCGGTGCTCGCGCAGCGAACCACGTTCCCGTACGAGGTCATCGTGGGGGACGACTGCTCGACGGACGGCACCGCCGAAATCTGCGCCGAGTACGAGCAACGACACGAGGGACGCATCACTGCGATCCTCCATGCGACGCGGGCCGGCATGATGGAGAACACCCGCAGCGTCTCCTCACGGGCACGCGGCGAGTTCATCGCGTGGTGCGATGGGGACGACTTCTGGACCGATCCGCACAAGCTTGAGCTCCAGGTGGCGGCACTGACCGCCCACCCTGGCTGCGACCTGTGCTCGCATCGCGCGGAGATCGTGGAGCAGGATGGCTCACCGACGGGCCGCGCATTCCCCCAGTTCGGGGACCGGATCATCGCCGCCGACGAGCTTCTTCGCCGTGACGGAGGGCTGATCAGCACATCGTCGCTGATGTCCCGGACAAGCTTGATGCGTCAGGCTCCCGAGTGGTTCTTCAGGATGCCGGTCGGCGACTACTTCGGTCAGGCCATCGGTGCCTTCCGCGGAGGCGCGGTGCACCTCGGGCGGTCCATGTGCGCGTACCGGCGCGACTCCATGGGCACGCACCTCATCGCCGGCCGCTCGGCACGCGACCAGATGCGGTTCTACTGCCTGATGATCGAGGGGCTGCTCGGGCTCGACAGCATGTCACAAGGGGCGCACAGGAGGCGAATCGCGATCGAGGTGCTGCGGCGCACCCGCAAGGGCCTTCGCCGCACCGCGCTCCGCGGCAGCGCAAGCGCCGGCGCAAGGGTCGCCGCCGCGGGCTGCAGCGCGCTTGCGGAACTGCTGTGGCGTTCCTTTCGCGCGTGGCGCATGCGGTGACAAGTGCGCATGCGGGGCGCCGAAGGTCACCCGCGCACCAGCACCTCGATGATGTCGCACACGGCATCAATGTCTGCGGGGGCGACCGATGGACCTGTGGGCAGCGCAATCACGCGCCGCGCAACCTCATCCGCAGCCCGGAGCGGGAGCGGAGAGTGCTCAAGTCGACCCGCGTACGGCGCCAAACGGTGGCATCCGGGCCAGAAGTAGCGGCGGGCAAGCACTCCCTCCGCACGCAGGGCTGCGACGAGCGCATCTCGCGTGCGCGGGCACCCAGGATCGACTTCGATGATGACGTACTGCCAGTTTGGAGCACATCCCCGGGCGGGGTCGTGCATGCGGATGCCGGGCACTCCATGGAGCCTCCTGCGGTACTGCGCGAAGGCACGGCCCATCGCACCCAGGGTGTGGGAGATGTGCTCGAGGTTCGCGATCCCCATGGCCGCGCAAACCTCGCTCATCTTGGCATTGGTGCCGACGCCCGCCGTGCAGCCTTCCTCGACCATCCCGAACGCGCGTGCGTTCCGCAGCCGATCCGCGAGCGCATCGTCGTTCGTGGTGACTGCACCACCCTCGAAGGTGTGGAGGCACTTGGTGGCATGGAAGCTGAACACTTCCGCGCTGCCTCTTCCGCCAAGCCGACGGCCGCCGACCTCCGTGCCGAATCCATGCGCCGAATCGAGGAGCAAGGGCAACCCACGCTCTGCGGCGACCTGCTCCAGGTCCCCGACCGGAGCACACCCTCCCCAAAGGTTCACGGCGAGAATCCCGCCAGTGCGGGGCGAGATGAGTTGCCGCACGCACTCCGGATCGACTTGGTGGCTGTTCGGGTCGATGTCGGCGAACACGGGCGTCAGGCCCAGCCAGGACACCGCATGGGCGGTCGCTATGAAGGTGTATGCGGGAACAATGACCTCGCCTGACATGCCAAGCGCCCGAATCGCCACCTCAAGGGCTGCGGTCCCGCTCGATGCCGCAACGCAGTGCCTCACGCCGAGGTACGCACCCAACTCGCGCTCGAACTCACGGACGAGCGGACCGTCGTTGGTGAGCCAGTTCCGCCCGAACATGTCGGCCACGAGCTCCAGGAACCGCCCCCGGCCCGGCGACCATGGGCGTCCGACGTGGAGCGGGGAGGCAAACGCCGCCGGGGCGCCGTTGATCGCCAGATCAGCCGTGGTCCTCACGACCTTGCCAGGACGACCGCGGGCGGCCGATCCCTCCGACAGCACGTCGTGCATTGCGGAGTCCGGGATTGGGGCGTCAAGCCGCATCCCCGCGCAGGTTAGTCCATGCGACCCGGAGTCCTGATCGGAGCCTTAGGCCGCACTCATCGAGCCGAGTACCGGGGCCGTCTTGAGTCGAGCCTTGTGGCCACCAGTTGCAACCATCCGGATGCGCTGCGGATGGCGCTGGAGGGCCTGGCCGGACAGCCCTGCCACCAGCATGTGTGCGTCGGAGTGCCGGCGGACGTCGCACGCAGACCTGCCCGACTCCGCAGGCTCGACTAGGTCGCGCGGGCCGAGCTGCGCAAGGGACCGACTTGCGCCAGCGCGGCGATCATCCGGTCCGCACGGTGCGCGTACGTGTGCTCCGAGTAGGCACGCGCTTGAGCGGCGCTCGCCATGTCCCTTCGGCGGCGCCGATCCGAAAGCAGCGTCCCGATGAGTTCCTGCGCCTCGTCGAGAGAACGGAATGTCGCCACTTCCCGGTCACAGTCGAAGAGCTGGGGTATCTCCCGCTTCCAGTCCACGATCTGGCACGCAGCGCAGCCCGCCGCCTCGAACAGGCGAGGATTCGTCCCGCAGTCGGCACGTCGGTGCCATGAGTGCAGGTTGAGCACCACATCGGCTGAGGCAAACGCGCGCGCCATCTCGGAAGGTGTGAAGAAGCCATGCTTCAGGCGCGAAGCCAGCGTCGAGCCCCGACGCAGCTTGCGTCGCCACGGACCAAGAACCCGAAGGTCAAACCGCGCTGCCAGCGCCTCGCAGAACTCCTCGCGCACAGCACTCCAGTCACCCGCGAAGCACACCTGGCAACGGCCGGACCCAGAGGGCGGCTCGGCGCGGTGCACCGAAGGATCGCACGCCGTCGGCAGCCAGAACGAGTGTCGGAGCCCATGCTCGGCGTACCTCGCGGCGCTCTCCGCACAATTCGAGAAGATGGCGTCGTAGCGGTGGGCAAGCGGCAGCGAGGACTCGAACTGGAAGGGGTCGTTGAGCCACCAGCACGCGTGGATAGCCCCGCCCTCCCGGATCATCCGACATGAGTCGTCATCGAGATCCCTCCCGTAAAGGGATATGACGAGATCGGGCTGATACGACCTCACGAGCCGTTGGAATCTCCTGTTCACACCCCTGCGCCGATCGTGCCGCCGCGGCGCCACACGGCTCAGCGCTCTGTCGATGAGACTCGGGGACGTGCTGAACTCCCCAACCTCGTATCCGGCCGCGCGCAGCGCTCTCGACAGGTAGCCGCCCATGGGTACGGTTCGGAGCCTGCCAGGACTCGTCACGAGGATCCTCATGCGGGGGTGTCGCTCGACCCTGACGTGCGGGCTGAATCACCCCCACCGGTCGCCGGGTAACTCATCTTGGCATAACGCCAGAACGTGTTCTCGGCGTTGAGCACTGCGATCAGGAAGCCCTCCCGGCCGTCAAGAATCCCCAATCGGAGCAGGTAGGTCCTCAGGAACATCCACGCACCTCGCGCGAGGCCGATGGCAACGCCTCCTCTCCGGTCCCGTCCGCGAAGGCTGCACGCGCTGTCAGACGAGTAGCGGTTCATCTTCGCGAGGGCCTCGTCCAGGGTGCGGTGCGTATCGTGCATCAGCGGGGTTCGCAGCGTGCCGACCGGCCCACTGTGGACAAGGCGCTCGTGGACCACGTCTTCGGTGAATCTCGCTCCAGCACGACGGAAGAGCCGGACCACATAGTCGGGGCTCCATCCGCTATGCCTGATGCGGTGACCGCACAGGAATGACGCACGCGGAATCCGGTACGCATCATGGCGGGCATCCCTGATCGTCTCCATGATCTCGGCCTCAAGCGCGGGAACGACCCACTCATCGCAGTCGAGCGCCAGCACCCACTCGCCGCTCGCATGCGAGAGAGCCCGATTCCGCTGGCGGCCGAATCCGGCCCAGTCTGCGGCCACGTGAACTTTCGCGCCCCGCGCGGTGGCCTCCTCTACGGTGCCATCCGTGCTGCCCCCGTCGAGGATCACGACCTCATCCGCGAAGCGCACCGAGTCCAGCATGCGACCTACTCTCCCGACCTCATTCCTCGCGATCACTACGATGGACAGGCGCACCATGGGCGAAGTCGATCGTACGCGAGTGGGCGCCACGCCGGCCCTTTCATCCCCGCGACTGCCGGTCGGGCGACGCGCCGGGCTTGCGGCGTCCCGGTGAATGCACCTCCTCAAATGACCGACTCCATGCCATCCGTCGCCATCCTTCGGCAGAGGTACTCGCCGTACGGCGGCGGAGAGGAGATCATCCGCCAGGCTGCCGACCTCCTCGCCCGAGAGGGGCTCGCAAAGATCTGCGTTGTCACACGCGAGTGGAACGATCGGCAGTGCCCGGGCGTTCGGACACTCCTGTGCGACCCGCCGCATGTGGGGCGGCTGCTTCGGGAGGTGACCTTCTGCCGACGATCGCTGCCGATCGCCAGACGGCATTGCCAGCTCGTGCAATCGCACGAGCGAATCCCCGGAGCCGACATCTACCGTGCCGGGGACGGTGTGTATCGCCGCTGGATCGAGAACTACTCGAGAGCCCTTCCGTCGTGGAGGCGATGGACCCTGAAGGCCTCGCCATTTCACCGGCTGGCGATGGCGTACGAGCGGGCCATTTACCGGTCGCCGCTGCTCAGGGCAGTCATCGCGAACTCGCAGATGGTGGCGGACGACATCGTCGAGTTCTTCCCCGACGTGAGGGAGAAGGTTCGCGTCATCTGGAATGGCGTTGACTGCGACCGGTTTCACCCCGGGCTCCGCGACGCTCACCGCAGCGAGGTGCTGGAGAGGCATGGGCTCAGGCCAGACAGCAGGGTCGCGCTCTTCCTAGGCTCGGGCTGGGTTCGAAAGGGACTTTCCACCGCGATCGCCGCGATCGCGGGCACACCCTCAGACTGCCGCTTGCTTGTCGTGGGACGCGACCGCCGGCAGTCCATGTTCGTCGAGCTTGCGAGTCGGCTGGGCGTATCGGACCGGGTCATCTTCGCGGGCGCCCGTCGGGACCCTGCCTCGTACATCGGCTGCGCCGATGCCCTCGTCCTGCCGAGCATCTACGACCCGATGCCGAACTCCTGCCTCGAGGCGCTTGCCGCGGGCGTGCCCGTTGTCGCAAGCAGCCATACGGGGGCACGGGACCTCCTCGCGACAGGAGCTTGCGGTCTTGTGCGTGATCCCTTCAAGCCCGCCGACTGGCCACCCGCCCTCACTGAGGCGCTGTCGGACGGGGCGCGAGCCACAATGGGAAGCGCGGGCCGCGCAGTTGCGCTTCAGCACTCCATGCAGCGCATGGTCCGATCGTGGCTAGACCTCTACCGGGAGTTGCTCGCGAACCCCGCGTCCTAGGCCTCTTCGAGGGTGTCCGCGGCCGCCGTGCAGGCGGGCGCAGACAGACCCTCCGTCCCCGTCAACGCCACGTGCGCGCATGCATCCAGTCGGTGACGGGCCCGGCAGCCTCTCCCGCGGGCAGCGAATCCGAACGATCAGCTGTGCGGCTCAACGCGTTCCATTCATCGAGACGGAGCCCGGCGGCCCGAACCTTCGCGAAGCGGGGTTCGCGTGACCGCGCCCCGGAGGCGGGCACGAGGGCAGTGGCCCTCACACCGAGCACGTTGACCGCAATGTGCGAGAAGCTCGAACCCGGAGTCGCGAGCACGACCGAGCAGCAGGCGAGCGCAAAGAGGTCGGCGACCGGATGAACTGCCGCCTCGTGACCTGGTCGAGTGCGAGGTCGGGAGTCCCTGCATTCGATGGTGAAGACATCCCCGGCATCAAGAATGTCCCTGAAGTCGGAGTGACTGCCGTTGAGCGCGGCGAGGAACCGCACTCCCGGCACCTGGGCGCGAATGGCCGACATCATGTCCCTGAACCACCAGGTGGGCACAGCAGCGTGCCGATGCCCAGTCGCGTCAAAGGCCGAATCGCCGGAGGCGTGGAAGTCACCGCGGCGGACATGCATGCCTACCACAGGGCGACCGGCGGCGTGGCGCGCGAAGGAGCCCACAATCGACGCGGCGATGTCCTCGCGCACCGCGATCCGGTCGCGCAGGGACGCGTACTCGTGGGCGATCGACGGGGCACACCCGTAGAAGCGGCGCACTTCGATGCTCGCTGACCGTGCGATCCGCTCGACATCGCTGTCCGTGTCAAGGCGCGGACATGTGCGGCATAGCGGTGCGCGCCACCATGCAGGGACCCCGGACTCCGCGTCACGGACCTGCAGAGCGCCGAGCTCCGGCCAGTCCAGCACCAGGCGATGACCTCCGACCTTGGCGATGGCATGAGCTACCGCGAGCGCCTCGATCCGGTTGGCGAGGCCCGCAAAGTCACGCACATAGACGCGAGGCATGAGGCCGATCCGTGCTGCCCATCCCCTCACCGCCGGATCATGCGTGCCATCGCACGAAGGAGCGCGGCACGGAAAGGCGCTCCGCGGCTCGTTCCGGCCGGCGCTTGTCACGCGGACCGGCGCTCCCTGGAAGCTGGTCCATTCGTGCAACCATGCACAACCGACATGAACACCCGCTCCATCCGGTCAGCCATCTGCTCGATCGTGCACCGCTCGAGCACGTGAGCGCGCGCCTTGCTTGACAGGGCCATGCGGAGCTCTGCAGACTTCATCAGCCTTTCCAACGCATCCGCAAGCAATCGCGGGTCGCTTGGCGGAATCACCAGCCCCGTCTCGCCATCCGCGATGATCTCCGACATCGAGCCCACTTCAGTGGCGACTGCAGCGCACCCGCTCATCATCGCCTGAATCAGCGCTTGGGGGACCCCCTCGTTGGCGAATGAGGGCAGGCAGAAGACATCTATGGCCTGGAACCAGCGCTCAGGCTCGTCCTGGTGCCCCACGAGCCTCACCGATCCACCGAGTCCGAGCTCACGCACCCGTGCCTCGATCGCCGCACGCTGCGGCCCGTCACCGACGACAACCAAGTCCCAGTCCGGGGAGCGCAGAAGTGACCATGCCTCAAGAAGGTGCTCGTGGCCCTTCCAGCTCCGCAGTGTCGCGACAATCCCGACGAGCGGGCGATTGGGCTCGAGTCCGAGCACTCGGCGCGCGGACTGCCTGTCCGCCGGACGGAACCGGCCAGGATCCACCCCCGTAGGAACGGACGAGATGCGCGTTGACTCGATGCCCGATGCGCTGATCACCCCCGCACGAACCGAGTGGCCAGTCGTCACGACATGCGCGGCTGCGCCGGCATACAGCCACCGCGCGAACACGCTCGGCCGGATGGGGGCGGACACGTGACGCGTCCGGACGATCGGCGGGGGCTTGCGCAATGTCCTGCACACGAGTGCGGCAACCCAGCTGTCTGTCGAGCTGTGCGTATTGACCACGTCGGGGCACCACTCGAGGATCACCCGACGCATGCTGACGAGCGCGCGCAGGCCTCGGCGCCTGATCGGGCACGCGATCACCGGGACGTCCCACCGCGCCGCACGCGGGTGCAGCGGCGCCGACTGGGGGCAGGCGATCGCCACCTCATGGCCCCTCTTCCTCAGCATCCGGCTCTCTTCGAGGATGCGAATCTCCTGCCCTCCCCATCCGCAGGATGACTCGGTGTGAAGCACTCGCATCGGACGCAGTGTCGTCACTCGCGCAAGGCTACATGCGCAGCGGGCACAACGCGCGACTGCGGCATCGGCCTGCAGGCGCAGCGCAGCCGCGTGTACGCTGCACTCGCGGTCTTCATGCCGGCAGCGGAGACCGTTCCCTCGGCCGGGCGCCAACCCCTCGCGAGTCGCCCAATGCCCAGCCATCCTCTGCCTGCCCGCTTGCTCCCTGCAACTCCTGAGTTGCCCGTTCGTACGCGATGATCGAGTCCAGCCAGCCGCTTTCGATCTGCTTTCTCAGCGATGTCTCGCTCCCTCGCCTTGGCGGAGCGCAGACCGTGCTTGACACCCTCGCTCGACGCCTGCATGCCGAGGGACACCGACCTGTGGTGGTGGTTCCGCCGCGACGTGAGTCGGGCGAGGATGACTTCGCCTATCCGCTGATTCGGCATCGCCGCTGGCTCTCCAAGCGGTTCCTTACGCGGCTCCTGCTGCCGCGCCTTCTGGCCCTTCACGCGCGCCACCGGTTCGATCTCGTCCACTGCCATGCTGCGTATCCCCAGGCGCATGTGGCCCTGACGTTCCGTGCGCTCACAGGGGTGCCGTTTCTTGTCCGCCCTCACGGCTCCGATGTCCTCCCTGGCGAGGCGATCCGCCGATTCCCCCGCCTCGACAGTCGCATGCGGCGAGCGATCTGCGGCGCCGACGTGGTGATCGCGCAGGGCGAGCACATGAGGGATGTGATTCGCGATCTTGGCGTGCTGCCTGCGCGGCTGCGGATCGTCAACAACGGAGTGAACCTTGGCGACTTCGACCATGCGTCGCCGCATCCGCATCGACGCCCATACTTCCTGAGCCTTGGGCGGCTCATGCCGCACAAGGGCGTCGACATCCTCCTGCGCGCCTACGCAATGCTTCCCGCCGATTCGCCCGATCTGATCGTGGCGGGCGATGGACCGGAGCTGGGGACGCTTCAGGTGCTGGCCACGTCGCTGGGCATCGACGCGCGCGTGCAGTTCGTCGGAGCGGTGACTGGCGCCCGCAAGGCATCGCTCTACGGATCGGCCACCTGCTTCGTGTGTCCCTCGCGCCGAGAGCCGTTCGCGAACGTGATCCTTGAGGCGCTCGCGTCAGGCCTCGCGGTGGTCGCCACTGATGTGGGCGGCAACGCCGAGATGGTTCGCACTGGCGAGAATGGCATCATCGTGGAACGCGAGTCGCCTCGCGCGCTGGCGGACGCGCTGACCCGCGTCGTGCACAGCCCGAAGCTGAGGGAGGAGCTGTGCGCGGGGGCTCGCGCCTCAGCGGCTCGCTACTCGTGGGACACGATCGCGCCTCAGTACTTCAACCTGTACCGCGAGCTGCAGGCAAGGCGCCTTGGCCCATCCGCTGCAGCCCGTGGCCCGAGCTCGACCGCCGAGCTCGCCCAAGACACAGTGGGTCCTGCTGGCGCGCGCAACGTCGAAGCCGCGGGCAGGGATGGCTTCACGAAGGTCGCGAGATGATCTATGTAGTGCTGGGCATGCACAAGTCCGGGACGACCCTCGTCTCCGAGATGCTTCATCACTCCGGGATCAGCATGGTCGAGAGCGTCGATGCCCAGCGCGGATACGACCAGGGCAACAAGTGGGAACGGGAGAGCACCAAGGCGCTCAACCACCGACTTCTTGGCTCTTCAGGCGCACACAGCCTTCGGACTGTCGGGAGCCGCCAACTCCCGCCTGACGATCGGCTCCTCGCGCAGATGCGCGAGACCGCCACCTCGCTCTCGACCCAGCATGATGACTGGGGCTTCAAGGACCCGAGGACATGCCTGACGTACGGGTGGTGGTCCCGCGCGTTGCCCGAGCATCGGCTCGTGGTGGTGTACCGGCGACCGGAATCGTGCTTCGCGCACTACCTGGCATCGGCCCGCGGTCGCTGGCGGCAGGCAGCTGAGGTGATTGCGCGCTGCCTTCCGCTGTGGTGCGAGGAGAATGCGGGCATCATTGCGGCAGTCGAGACCGGCAACGCGAAGGCCATCGTGCTGGACTACGAGAGGATGATGACAGGCAGCGAGGAGCTGCACCGCCTCGAACGCTTCATCGAGCGGCCTGTTGTCGATCGGCGCGACCCGGGACTCCGTCGGAGCCGTCATGCGCCGCGCGTGGCGTACGGAGTCGCTGCCGGGCTCCACGCACTACGCGGCGGCGTGCGCCCCATCACGCTCGTGCGCACACTGGAC
>JBIIIL010000263.1:0-3493 GCA_044234825.1 Phycisphaerales bacterium | reverse complement strand
CGTGGCGCCGGTGCACGCGTTCACAGTCGGGTTCGGCAGCGGCGCAGATGACGTGCGCGCGCACGACGAGAGCGCGGCGGCCGCGGCGGTGGCGCGTGCGCTGGGCGTGCGGCATCACGTGCTGCATGCGACCGATGCAAAGGCGCTTGCAGTGGTGCCCTCGCTGGCATCGATCTATGACGAACCCTTTGCGGACAGTTCGCAGGTGCCGACGGCGATCGCGGCGCGCCTCGCGCGCCAGCATGTGGGCGTGGCGCTGACGGGCGACGGGGGCGACGAGATGTTCGGCGGGTACCGGCGGCACCGCGTGTTCGCGCAGGTCTGGCCGAATGTGGCGTGGATGCCGATTTGGATGCGCGCGTGGGTCGCTCGGCGGATGCATGGGTGGGCCACGCGCGTCGTAGGCGGACCTGATGCCGCGCCGCGAAGGCGAGCGCAGGGCCTTGAGCGCGCTGGCCTCCTGAGGCGGATGTCGCGGATCCTGTCGGCGGATTCGATGGTGGATGCGCACTGGTCGCTGGCATCGAGCTGGACCGACGAGTGGCCGATTGCGGCGGGGGGCGCATCTAGACCGGACGCGCCCGACCCGAGCGGCGAGCAATGGTGGCGCGGGCTCTCGAACGTGGAGCGATCGATCGCGCTCGACACGCTGCATTACCTGAGCGACGACATCCTGGTGAAGGTGGACCGCGCGGCGATGTTCGTGGGGCTCGAGACGCGCGCGCCGATGCTCGACACGCGCGTGGCGACTGCGGCGTGGCGGCTGCCTGCGGACCTGCGCATGGGCGAGCGCGGCAAGCATGCGCTGCGCGTGATGCTGGCCCAGCACCTGCCCGCGCAACTCGTCAGCGTGGGCAAGTGGGGTTTCTCTGCGCCGATCGAGGTGTGGCTGCGCGGGCCGCTGCGGCCGTGGGCGGAGTCGCTGCTGCAGCATGCCGCGCTTGAGGGCGACGGGTTCGATGCGCGTGTGGTGCGCGCACAGTGGGATGCCGTGCTCGCGGGGCAGCAGGACTCGCGCGACATCTGGACGGTGCTCATGTACCGCCAGTGGCGCGAGCGATCGATCTGACACGGTGTCAACTCGTGCGATTCGTAAGGTGCGACTTTACGATTTGCAAGGTTGTAGGATCGGATCGGTGAGCGACGCGCGCGTCACGGTCATCGTCGTCAACTTCAACGGGGGAGGGTCGCTGCTGCGGTGCATGCGGTGCCTAGCTGCGCAGACGCTGCTGCCCGGGCGCATCGACGTGATCGACAACGGGAGCACGGATGGATCGGTGGAAGCCCTTGAGGCAGAGCTGGCGGTGCCTTCGCATGACACCGCTGATCTCAAGCGCATCGCGGACCGTGTGCGCATCGACCGCGTGGGATCCAACATCGGCTTTGCCGCCGCCAACAACCGCGGCATCGAGCGGTGCGACACCCCGCTCGTCGCGCTGCTGAATGCGGATGCGTTCGCCGAGCCAGAGTGGCTCGAGCGGCTGTGCGCTGCGGCTGCTGCGCACCCTGAGGCTGCGTCATTCGGCTCGCGCCAGATGTGCGAGAGGGAGCCCGGGCTGATCGACGGGATCGGCGACGTCTACCACATCAGCGGTCTGCCCTGGCGCGCGCGGCACCGCAAGCGGCTTGAGGCTGGCGACCTGGTCGCGGGCGAGATCTTCTCGCCGTGCGCGGCGGCGGCGCTCTACCGCACCGATGCGGTGCGCGCGGTCGGTGCGCTTGACGCCGACTACTTCTGCTACAGCGAGGATGTGGACCTGGGGTTCCGGCTGCGGCTCGCTGGACACTCGAGCAGGTATGTGCCCGATGCGGTGGTGCATCATGTGGGGTCGGCGACGAGCGGGCACCGCCATCATGGCAACGTCGTGTACTTCGGTCACCGCAACATGGTGTGGACGGTCGCCAAGGACATGCCGCTGGCGCTGATGCCGGTCGTGATTCCGGCGCACCTGGCGGTGACGATGGCGTCGCTCGTGACGCTCGCGCGCCGCGGCCAGTTCAAGGTGTTCTGCCGCGCGAAGCGTGATGCGATCAGGGGTCTGCCGCACGCGCTCGCCAAGCGCAGTGCCGTGCAGCGCGCCCGCCGCGCGAGCGCCGCCGACATCTGGCGGGCGGTCAGCCGTGGCTGCCGGCGAGGCTGAGGCTTCACCTCTGGAGCGGCGGGCTGGCGAAGTGATCTGGGGGAACCGCGGACGCGGCGGTGAACGGCCTCAGGTCAGGCGACGTCCCCGCGCAGACCGATGGTGCGTTCTCGTCCCTACCATCACGGCATGCGGAGTCGCGTCGCGCAGGCAGCGCATGTTCTTGCGCGCGGAGCGCGATGGCTCTACGACCGCCTGCCCATCCCTCTCGACGTTCGGCTGCGACACCGCCAGTGGCTTGCAGAGCGCGTGCCTGGACTTCTTGTGGCTGGCGGAAGCCCGCGGGACTCAGTGCAGGCGTGTGCGCGGGGCAACGCGCCGATCAGCATCATCCCGATCGCTGGCGAGGCTGAGGCATGGGGTGGCGGTTCACCTGCCGCTCGCGCCTGCCCATCGGCTGCCAGCGTCAATGTGCCTCCGTGCGCCACGCCGCTCGTGTCGATCGTGGTGCCTGCGCACAACAACTGGCCCTACACGCTCGCATGCATCGCCAGTGTCGTGGCCGCGGAGCCTGATCTCGAGCTCGAGATCATTCTCGCGGATGACGCCAGCACCGACCAGACGCGCGAGGCGCAGCAGCTCCTGCCCGGCCTTGTCGTCTGCAGGCAGGACGCGAATGTGGGGTTCTTGCGCAACTGCAACATGGCCGCCGCGAGGGCGCGCGGCCGGTATCTCGTGCTGCTGAACAACGACACCCAGGTGCAGCCTGGCGCACTGTCGCGGATGCTGAACGTGTTCAGCCTCCGGGCCGACGCGGGGCTTGTGGGGGCGAAGCTCGTCTATCCGGACGGCACGCTGCAGGAGGCCGGCGGCATCGTCTGGCGGGATGGATCCGCATGCAACTACGGCAAGGGCGGTGACCCGCTTCGTCCGGAGTTCAGCTACCTCAAGCAGTCCGACTACTGCTCGGGCGCGTGCATCATGGTGCCGCGCGAGCTGTGGGAGCAGGTCGGCGGATTTGATGAGCGGTTCTCGCCCGCGTACTACGAGGACACCGATCTGGCCTTCAAGGTCCGTGCGGCGGGGCGTGCCGTGTACTACCAGCCCACCGCAGTGGTGGTGCACTTCGAGGGCACGTCGCACGGGGTCGATGTGCGCGCTGGAGTCAAGGCAAGGCAGGCGGAGAATCAGCTGGCCTTCCGGGCGAAGTGGGGCGCGGTCCTCGACCGGGACCACGCTGCGCCCGGCCAGGACCTGTTCCGTGCGCGAGATCGGTCGCGGTCGCGGCCATGCATTCTCGTGATTGATCACTACGTGCCGCAGCCTGACCGCGACGCCGGATCGCGCTCGATGTGGTGCATCATCCACGTGCTGCTGGGCATGGGGCTCAATGTGAAGTTCTGGCCTCACAA
>JBIIIL010000262.1:0-3511 GCA_044234825.1 Phycisphaerales bacterium | reverse complement strand
CCCTCGAGCATCGAGCCGCGCGAGGTCCAGGCGGATCGCAATCGCTGGCGCGCCATCGTGATTCACCACTCCGGCACCCCTGCAGGCGATGCGAGCAGCATCGAGCGGGGACACCTCTCGCAGGGCCTCACTGGCTTGGGGTACCACTTCATCGTGGGCAACGGGCAAGGGCTCGGCGATGGCATGGTGCACGTCGGATACCGATGGAATCGTCAGCTGCCGGGCGCCCACGTGGCGGCCCGCACGGATGATGCCTCGGGCATCGCCCGCGCGTCCTTCGGAGCGGCGGACGCCGACCTGTTCAACCGGCACTCGATCGGCATCTGCCTGGTCGGGAACGGAAACCGCAGGTCCTTTACGGATCGGCAGATGCGGGAGCTGGTGTCGCTGGTGCGGTCCCTGCAGGAGGAGTTCGGGATCCCTGCATCCGCGGTGCGGCTCCACTCCGACCTCAGCGGGATCGAGAGCCCGGGCAGGCACTTCCCGGTCGCGGAGTTCGAATCGCAGCTCCGCCGCTGATGCCGCGAAGGGCGGCATTTCGACCTCAAGCCTCCGGAATTCGCCCCACAATCGATGAAGTTGGGCCTCGGCCGACGTTGCCCCAGGCAGGGGAAAAATGTAGGCTTGCAGTTCATCTCTTTCGGTCCCGCGTATGCGAGACTTGATTCGGTCCGGGACACATCGTCGCAGCGTTGCCGGCGGTGACCGTCCCGAAAACAGCCCTGCAGGACACTTGCACAGCCACACCTCACGGTCGCTGCGCATCCATTTGTCATGAGCGTCATCGCGCAAGAACTGTTTGGCTTCAAGGTGCTCGCGAAGGTCGGTACCGGCGCGCGCAGCACGCTGTACGCCGTGCAGGATCCGCGCACCAAGCAGCTGTGGGCGCTGAAGCATGTGGTGCGCCAGACCGACAAGGACGAGCGCTTCATCGACCAGGTGGAGAGCGAGTACGAGGTCATGCGCAAGCTGGACCACCCGACGATCCGGGCGGCAGAGAGCCTGAAGCGGGTGCGCAAGGGTCTGCTGGGCAAGGTCACCGAGGTCGGGCTCGTGATGGAGTTCGTCGACGCGTCGACGCTTGACGAGGATCCCCCGAAGACGCTGGCGGGATACGTGAGTGTCTTCGCGCAGGCTGCACGCGGCCTGCATCACATGCACACCAAGGGATTCGTGCATGCGGACATGAAGCCCACGAACGTGATGGTGCTGTCCGACGGCAAGGTGAAGCTGATTGACCTCGGGCAGGCGTGCGCCATCGGCACGGTGAAGAAGCGCATCCAGGGCACGCCGGGCTACATGGCGCCCGAGCAGGCGCACCGCGAGGCGGTGACGCCGCGCACCGACGTGTACAACTTCGGGGCGACGATGTACTTCTCGCTCGTCGGCGAGGTGATTCCCACCGCACTGCCGCCCAAGAGCGCGAGCGGGCTCGTCAGCAGCGCGCTCGACGCATCGCAGATCAAGTCGCCGGTGCCGCCGCATCTCAAGGTCCCCGAGGTTCACCCGATCCTGTCGGCGATCATCCTCGACTGCGTGAAGGTGCTGCCCGGCGACCGAACCGAGTCGATGGACCGGGTGGCGCAGCGACTTGATGACCTGGCGCTTCTGCTCGAGGCGCAGCCCGGAGGCGTGCCGATGCGGCGCCAGTCGCGGCAGGCGCAGAAGGCCCGAGGCAGCTGGGACGAGGCCTCGGCGGATTCGGATTGACCATGCGGAGCCGCACGACCGGCTCCGTGGCCGCAGCCTCGATCGCGCTGTTCGTGCTGGTCGCGGGGGTCGCGCGCATCGCATGCGCGCAGGGGTCCTCGGTCGCCCGGGAACTGCCTGCGCCCGCCGGATCGGACATGCGCGGCGCCGGAGGCGCGGCCGGCAAGGCTGCGGCATCCAAGGCAGCCGATGCGCCCGAGGCGCATGAGTTCCGCGATGCGGACGGTGCGCGCCAGCTGCAGTCTCGCATCGCAGCTGCGCTCCCTGCCGTGCTTGCCGCAAGCGTGGGTATCGAGATCAGCGCAGCCGATGGTCGGCACACCGGATCCGGGACGGTCATCACGCGTGAGGGGCTGGTGCTGACCGCGGGCCATGTGAGCACCGAGCCTGGCGCGCGTGCGACGGTGGTGCTGCCGAGCGGCCAGCGCCTCGAGGCGCGCGCGCTCGGCCTGCACTGGCAGGGCGCCGCGGATTGCGGGCTCATCCAGTGCGAGCTTCCGGAGGGAGCGACCCTCGATGCCGTCGAGCTTGCACCTGCGGACAGCCTCTCGGTGGGAGAGTGGGTGATGGCCGTTGGGTACACCTACGGCTCGTTCCAGGGCCGTGACGCGACGCCTCCCGCGGTGCGCATCGGGCGCATCCGCAGGATGCGGGAGGGCAGCGGGTCGATCGAGATGGATGCGCCCCTTGCCTCGGGCGACTCGGGCGGCGGACTCTTCGATGTCGAGGGCCGGCTTGTCGGCGTGAACTCCTCGGCCGGTCCGGAGCCGCAGTTCAACAACGCGACTTCGGTGGCCTTCGTGCACTCGAAGATGGAGGAGATGCTCAAGGGCGAGGTATCCGGCCGGTTCGCGGAGGACGGCGAGGAGCGAGCGCAGCGACGGCGCAGGCGTCCGCCCTCGCGACTCGGCACGGAGCTCCCGCCCATGCAGGACGACATGCCATCGAGGCGAGGTGGCGGCCTGCATGCGGCGCTGGCCCCCCTGATCGAGCCGGTGCTCCCGTCGATCGCGGAGGTCTTCGTCGACTCGCGCGCTGTCGGCTACGCGCTGGCCGTCGACTCCAGCGGGCACTACATCGCCAAGGACAGCGACGTCGGCGATACAAGCAACGATGTGGCGCTCAGCATGCCTGATGGGGTCACGGTGGCTGTGGAGCGTGTGGCGCGTGACCGAAGCCTCGACCTGGTCCTGCTGCGCTCGTCCGAGCAGAGCGTGCCGGTGGAGTGGGCGAGCGACGGCGAGGTCGCCCTCGGCGAGATCGTGGTCTCGGCCGGACGCGATGTCGAGCCGCTGTCTTGGGGGGTGCGGGCACTGGACCAGCGCGTGGCCGGGCGTGGCGACGTGACCGCGGCATACCTCGGTGTCGGGGTGCGCGAGCTGACCGACGAGGAGCGCGAGGCGCGCGGGATCGACAAGGGCGCCATGGTCAGCGCGGTGCTGCCTGGATCTGCTGCGGCGCGCGCGAAGCTCGAGGTCGGCGATGTGGTCACCAGCATCGCGGGCCAGCCTGTCTCGAACTCCGATGAAGTCGGGCGTGCCGTGCGTGGGCACGCCGCGGGCGACGTGGTCGAGGTCAAGGCACTCGACGGCGCAGGGGCCGAGCGCGCGCTTCGCGCGAGGCTCGGCGTGAGGCCGCTGCAGAATGGTCCTCAGGCTTCGACGCCCGCGTATCCGGCGAGCCGCAGATCGAGCGGTTTCGGCACTGTGCTGCAGCACGACAGCGCCATCGCCGCGAACCGCATGGGCGGACCGGTAGTGGATCTCGACGGGCGTGTCGTCGGCATGAACATCGCGCGCGT
>JBIIIL010000261.1:0-3527 GCA_044234825.1 Phycisphaerales bacterium | reverse complement strand
GTGGCTCGCGGGCAGCATCATGCGGCCGCCTGGGCCGAACCGGTCGGGCGGGAAGTCGTAGTGGATCGGCTCGGGCACCGGCAGCGCGTGCAGCTCGAACGCGTTGCCGCGCGAATCGCGCGCGGCCTCGAGCGCACGCCAGTTCGACTCGAGCATGTCGTGGTCGGGGTGGCCCTGCGGCGCGCGCACCGCGGCGATCGCATCGCGGCGCGTGAAGCGCGCGATGTCGTCGATGTGGCCGTCGGTGTCGTCGCCGGTGATGCCGCCAGGCAGCCAGATCACGGTGTCGATGCCCAGCGCATCGCGCAGCACGCGCTCGGGGTCGCGGCCCGCGCCGCGGTTGGCGTTCTGCAGGCACTGCCGCGTGGTGAGCACGCAGCCCGCGCCGTTGACGTCGATCGACCCGCCCTCGAGCACGAAGTCGTGCGACCACATCGGCACGCCCCATCGCTCGCGGATCGACTGCGGCACGGCATCGTCAAGGTCGCGCACCTCATACTTGCCGCCCCACCCGTTGAAGCGGAAGTCATGGCCGGCCACGCGCCCATCAGGGTGCGTCACGAAGATCGGCCCGAAGTCGCGGATCCACGAATCGTTGGTGGGGATGCCGAGCTCAGCGCACTCGCGCACTTCGACCACACGCGACATCGCCGCGCGCCACGCATCCCACTCCGCCTGCGCCTTCTCAAGGCACAGCGGCCACGTCTCTGCGTTGTGCGGCCGCACCAGCCACACGCACGCGAGGCGCTCCCACTCCGCGGGCATGCGGAAACCTGATTCGCGCGCGGTGCCGGGAAGGATCGCGCCCGGCGCGGTCGCTGCCGTACCCGCCGCCGCACCGCTCACACCACCCGCGCCGCCTGCCTTCGCGCCCGCTGCCGCTCCGCTCACGTCCCGCTCTCCGCGAATCGCTGCGTGATGCCGCCGTACGCATCGATGCGCCGGTCGCGGAAGAATGGCCATCCGCGGCGGATGTCCTCGATCTTGCTGAGGTCGCAGTCGGCGACGATCACTTCCTCGCGGTCCTCGCTGCCTTGCGCCACGACCGTGCCACCCGGATCGATCACGATCGACGTGCCCCAGAACTTGAGGTCGCGCTCGGTGCCCACGCGGTTGATCGCGACGACCCAGCACCCGTTGGCGATCGCGTGCGCGCGGTGCATCGTGACCCACGCATCGCGCTGCTGTGCGGCATCAGCGGGAGTCTCGCCGTGGTACCAGCCGATCGCGGTGGGGTAGAAGATGATCTCGGCGCCGCGCATCGCGGTGAGCCGCGCGGCCTCGGGGTACCACTGGTCCCAGCACACCAGCATGCCGCAGGTGGCGTGCTTCGTGCGCACGGCCTGCCATCCGAGGTCGCCGGGCGTGAAGTAGAACTTCTCGAAGAAGCGCGGGTCGTCCGGGATGTGCATCTTGCGGTACTTGCCCGCGATGGTGCCGGTGGGGTCGATCCAGATGCTGGTGTTGTGGTAGAGGCCGGGTGCGCGGCGCTCGAAGAGGCTCGCGGTGATGTCGACCTTGAGGCTCGCGGCCAGGGTGCACAGGCGGTCGCTCGTGGGGCCGGGGATCGGCTCGGCCAGGTCCATGAGCGCGGCATCCTCGACCTGGCAGAAGTAGTGCCCGGCGAAGAGCTCCTGCGTGGCGATGATGGTCGCCCCCTTGGCGGCCGCCTCGCGGGCCATCCGCTCGACCTTCTCGAGAATGGCCTCCCGGGGGGTGCCCTCGGGGGAGGTGTGCTGCAGCAGGGCGATCCGCACGGATCTGGGCGTAGCGGCCATAAGGGGGATAAGTGTAGGTGGACGCAGGGGCACTTGACGGGAACGCGCGAAGCGGAAAGGATGCACGTCCTGAGGAGGCAACTGCCCGTGATGAACCGCTCTACATATAGAGGAGGATGCTGATGGCTGACGGCATTGACGCCCGCGGCCTCCGCAAGTCATTCGGCCCGGTGGAGGTGGTGCGCGGCATCGACCTTCGCGTGGGGCCTGGCGAGGTGCTCGGGTTCCTGGGCCCCAACGGGGCCGGCAAGACCACCACCATGCGCATGATCACCGGGTTCCTCGAGCCCTCGGCCGGTTCGGTGCGGCTCTGCGGCATCGACATCGCGGAGGACCCGATCGCCGCGCGACGCACCTTCGGCTACCTGCCCGAGGGCGCGCCGGCCTACCCCGACATGACCGTGCGCGAGTACCTGGCCTTCATCGGCGCCGCGCGCGGGCTCGATCCCCGGCGCGTGCGCGAGCGGCTCGACCACGTGGTGACGCAGGTGCACCTCGGCGGCGTGCTGCACCAGCCCATCGAGACGCTGTCCAAGGGATTCAAGCGGCGCGTCGGCATCGCGCAGGCGATCATCCACGATCCGCCGATCTTGATCATGGACGAGCCCACCGACGGTCTCGACCCCAACCAGAAGCACGAGGTGCGCCAGCTGATCCGCGCGATGGGATCGACCAAGGCGATCGTGCTCTCGACGCACATTCTCGAGGAGGTCGAGGCGATCTGCACGCGTGCGGTGATCATCGCGCGCGGGCAGATGGTCTTCGACGGCACGCCCGCGCAGATGGAGCAGCGCGCGCCCGCGGCCGTCACGCGCAACCGGCTTGACCATGTCTTCCGCGACCTCACCGGCGCGACGGCGGAGGTGGCGGTGGGTGCGGGTGGTGGCGGTGGTGGCGGCGGCGCGGCCGCCCGAAGGTCGGAGGTGTCCACATGAGATCGCTACGCGTGGTCTTCGCGCGCGAGCTGCGCGCCTACTTCAACACGCCGCTCGCGGCGGTGTTCTTGGTCGTGTTCCTGTTCCTCGCGGGGCTCTTCACCTTCTCGGTGGGGCAGCTCTACGAGCGAGGGCAGGCCGACCTGCGTCCCTTCTTCCAGTTCGTGCCGTGGATGTTCCTGTTTCTGGCGCCTGCGGTGAGCATGAGGCTGTGGGCGGAGGAGCGCCGGCTCGGCACCATCGAGGGACTCACGACGCTGCCGATGCCGCTGTGGCAGGTGGTGACCGCGAAGTTCCTCGCGGCGTGGGCGTTCTGCGGCATCGCGCTTGCGCTGACGCTGCCGCTGTGGCTGACGGTGAGCTGGCTCGGCGACCCTGACCAGGGCGCGATCGTCGCGGGTTACGTGGCGAGTCTGCTGCTGGCCGGCGCGTACCTGGCGGTGGGCGGCGTGCTCAGCGCATCCACCAAGAATCAGGTGGTGGCGTTCGTGCTGACGGTGGTCTTCTGCTTCCTGCTGCTGCTTGCGGGGTTCC
This sequence comes from Phycisphaerales bacterium, assembly GCA_044234825.1. GTDB lineage: Bacteria > Planctomycetota > Phycisphaerae > Phycisphaerales > SM1A02 > ZLKRG44. The sequence continues at coordinate 280 of JBIIIL010000261.1, read as the reverse complement.
CCGTGGTGCTCGACTTCCTGCAGGGATGGGTGCCCGAGGGCGTGCGCGACGCACTCGCTGGGATTTCCGTGCTCGCGCACTTCGATGCGATGGCGCGCGGCGTGATCGACCTGCGCGACGTCATCTACTTCATCGCGCTCATCGGCGCGATGCTGGTGGCCAACACGCTCCTGATCGACTGGCGAAAGGCGGCCTGACATGAGTGGGACTTCTTCACGCGGCATCTCACGCCGCACTGTGGCGCTCGTTGGATCGGCGCTCGCATTCGTGGTGTTCGTGG